>CASEGX010000016.1 GCA_949287505.1 uncultured Spirochaetales bacterium
CATGGTTTGCAAGACTCGGAGGAGAGAGGCGCGACTGGGGAGTCTTCATGTATTCTGATGGCAAGACCATGGTATATGAGGATTTTGAACGGGATCCGATGATTCTCGGGATTCCTATTCCCGGAAGGAAGAACAAGGAAAAGTATGTGAAGCTGGAAGCCTCATTTCCAGTTTCCTCAATCGTATCAATCGACCGTGTCACCAGAAAAGATGCGGAGAAATCGCTGGAAAGGAAACGCGACGGATCCAGAAGCGCAGGCATCCTGAGCATCGCGCTTAGAAAGCTGGTTACGAAAATCACGCTTAATGACGGCAGCATATTCTTTATGGAAATAATGGATTACAGTAAATTCGTCAGCACAATACGAAATTTTCAGAAGGAGGAACAGGCATGAGTGCTTTCAAGGCCTATGACATCAGAGGCATATACGGACAGGATATCACAGAGGATCTGGGATACAGGATCGGATACTTTCTTCCGCGTCTTCTCAATACAGATCATGTGGTTGTAGGACGTGACATAAGGCTTTCATCCCCGTCGCTTCACGATGCGCTTGTGAAAGGCATCACAGACAGTGGCAAAGATGTATGGGATCTCGGGCTTGCAACGACACCAATGGTATATTTCGCAACGGTCTTCCTTGATGCTGCAGCATCCGTGCAGATTACAGCGTCCCATAATCCAAAAGAGTACAATGGCTTCAAGATCAGCCGCCATGGGGCACTTCCTGTAGGCGGAGACTCCGGGCTGAAGGATCTTGAGAGAATGACGGAAAATGAGGAGATAATCGTTTCTGAGAAAAAAGGCTCTGTCAAGGATTACTCCTATGTGAAGAATGAGTATGTGAACTTTCTGCGCCCATATGCAGAAGGACTGGATGATCTGAATATCTCCATAGACTGCTCTTCCGGAATGTCCTCTCTGATTATAAAGGAGCTTCTCGGAGAAAAGAGGCATTACATCAATGATACATTCGATGGCAATTTCCCTTCTCACGAGCCGAATCCTTTAGAGGAGAAGAACTGCTATCAGATAGAAGAAGAGACAAAAAGAAACGGATCGGACTGCGGTGTCATATACGACGGAGATGCTGACAGAGTGATGTTCATCGATGAAAACGGCGCATTCATCCAGCCAGATTACATTACGGCAGTCATCGGCTCGTACTATGCAGGAAAGGGAATAACAGGAAATGCATTGCAGGACATAAGGACATCAAGATCCACAACCGAATACCTCGAGGAAATAGGTTTCAAGGTGACCACATGGAAAGTAGGACATGCATTTGCAAAACTGAAGATCAGAGAAATCAACGGAGTATTCGGTGGTGAGCTTGCCGGCCACTACTATTTCAGGGATTTCTTTTTCTGTGACAGCGGTATATTTGCCTCCCTTCTGGTCCTTTCCGTCGTGAAGAAGCTGAAGGAGGAAGGAAGGACACTTTCCTCCCTGATACACGAGATAGTCCGCTATGCCAATTCCGGAGAGATCAATTTCCGCCTTGAGGATAAGGATGGAGCGATCAAGGCTCTTTATGAACGCTTTGCAGAGAATGACAAACCGACGGCAATCATGGATTTCGACGGCTACAGGATCGAGTTCGATTCATGGTGGTTCAATGTCAGGAAATCAAACACAGAACCATATCTCAGAATAGTCGCAGAAGCAGCATCGGAGAAACTTCTCGAGGAAAAACTTGGAATAATAAGGGAAATCATAGGCAGATTCCACTGATGCAGCACCTGAATTGCTGTTAAAATAAATTTGGAGGCATATATGAAAGTTCTTCTTTTCGGTGGCGCCGGATATATCGGCACACATGTTGCGATGGCTTTTCTCGACAGGGGGGATAAGGTTGGCATTTTCGATAACCTGTCCACTGGACTGAGGAGCAATATTCCTGATGGAGCTGAATTCTTTGAAGGCGATATACTCGACAGAGCAAGAGTTGCCGAGGTTCTTGAAAGGGGATGGGATGCTGCAGTGCATCTTGCAGCATTCAAGGCCGCAGGAGAATCGATGATACAGCCTGAGAAATACAGTGAGAACAATATAACAGGCTCTCTGATCATCATGACAGAATGCGAGAAGCATGGATGCATGAATTTCATCCTGTCCTCCTCTGCTGCAACCTATGGTGAACCTCAGTATCTTCCAATCGATGAAAAGCATCCGAACAAGCCGGAAAACTACTATGGATACACCAAATACTGCATCGAAGAGAATCTCAAATGGTATTCAAAACTCAAGGGCCTGAGATTCGCAGCATTGAGATACTTCAATGCCGCAGGATACGATACAGAGGGCCGTATGCTCGGTCTTGAAAGAAACCCTGCAAACCTCATTCCTGTGATAATGGAATGCGCGGCAGGCATAAGAAAGACCGTAAGCATATTCGGAACGGATTACGACACACCCGACGGAACATGCATCCGTGATTATGTCCATGTATCGGACCTTGCAGAGGCGCACGTTGCTGCAGCAGACTATCTTATCCGCACAAACGAGGATCTGATAGTCAATCTCGGATCTGAAACAGGACTTTCCGTAAGGGAAATCGTAGAGACCGCAAGACGTGTTACCGGGCAGCCGATTCCTTCCATCGATAGCCCAAGGCGCGCTGGAGACCCGGCAAAGCTTGTCGCCTCTTCGGCCCTTGCACACGAAAAGCTCGGATGGAGTGCAAAACGCTCCGATGCAGAGACGCTCATAGCCTCCACATGGAGAGTCTACCAGGCAAATATGAAAAAATGAATGCACGGGGAGGCATAGTCCTCCCCTCTTTCATCTTTCTGATTCAGTTTTACCTTAATTTCGCAAACAATATTTTACAGATACAGCAATATCAAAAACAATTCTTTGTTACATATTGAAATATATGGTACAAACCATTATATTCTCTTTCCGGAGAAAATTATGGATAACCTCGATTTCGATTACATTGTCTACGATTACGGACAGAAAGATCCGTCAAAGGCACAGGAACTCTTCTCAATTGAGAATGTAAAGAAGGCCAGGAAATTCCACAGGGAGATTCCAGGATACAAGATGACACCGCTCAGAGCACTGCCGAATCTGGCCCAGATGCTCGGACTTGGCGGAATCTTCATCAAGGATGAGGCTCAGCGTCTTACACTCAACTCATTCAAGGTCCTCGGTGGATCATATGCTGTATCAAGATACATACAGAAAATACTGGGACTCAGTGATAAAGAGACTACATATGAGTATCTGACATCGAAAGAATGCCATGAGAGACTGGGAAATCTTACCTTTGCTGCCGCAACCGATGGCAATCATGGACGCGGAATCGCATGGGCTTCGATGCAACTTGGACTGCCCTGCGTCATTTACGTGCACAAGGAGACATCCCAGGCACGCATTGATGCTATCAGAGGATACGGAGCAAGGGTTGAGATAATCGATGGCAACTATGACGACGCGGTACGGAAGATGGCGGAAGATGCTGCGAAAAACAACTGGACAGTAATCAGCGACACATCATGGGATGGATATACAGAAATCCCTACATGGATCATGCAGGGATACACCACTCTGATGCTCGAGTCACAGGAGCAGCTTCTTGGTGTAGGAATCTCAAGACCGACACACGTCATCGTGCAGGCAGGAGTCGGAGCAATGGCTGCATCCGTAATAGGATTCTATACAGCACTCTTTCCGGAGAACCCGCCTATCTTCATTGTTGTCGAACCGAACAAGGCCGCATGCGTATTTGAATCAATCAAGGCAAATGACGGGAAATGCCATAGCGTGAAGGGAGACCTTGATACAATCATGGCAGGACTGGCCTGCGGAGATCCATCGCCTATCGCTTTCGATATTCTCGAGCATACTGCGGATTTCTTCCTCTCTATCCCTGATTACATCGCTGCAAGGGGAATGAGAATCCTTTCCTGTCCGCTTCACGGGGATCCGTTTGTAATTTCAGGAGAATCAGGAGCCGCTCCACTGGGAGCACTCTATTCAATCATGACAGAAAAGGGCGCAAAGGAACTCAGAGAGAAAATGCATCTTGATGAGTATTCTCTTGTATTCATGGTCAATACAGAAGGAAACACTGACCCCAAGCACTTCAGGCAGATAATCTGGGATGGCCTTGACCCAGTGCCGAGGGAGTTCCGTACCCGCAAGTAAGTTAGACTTACAGCTGATACACAGCCTTTTCCTGCTTTATCGATGGAAAAGGCTCTTTTTTTCAGACATTTATGCTCTGTCTTATGCTCTCAACCTCTCCAAGCGAAAGACCTGAGAACTCTGCAACCTTCGAGAGAGGAATCGACCCATCTGCTATCATATTCCTCGCAACCTGGATCGCATTGTTTCTCGCTCCCTTTGAAAGACCCTGTTCAATGCCAATCCTATGACCTCTTCTCTCTCCTTCCCTCAGGCCTTTTTCCTCTCCTTCCTTCAGGCTGCTGTCCCTGACACGCTTTATAAGCTCATCAAACTCACTGGCCATCTCTGCTATTCCCTCCACGTTTCCCTTGAAGTAACTCACTCGCTCCCTGAGCTCAGTATAGCTCATTTCCTCTGGCTCCGCACATCCGAGATCGTGCATCAGACGCCCGAGCTCCGTCCCTTCTTCCGCTGCCTCAGAGCTCACATACACTATGTGCGCACCGTCCCCGAATTCTTCCCCTGTCTCCTTTATCATACGCTCTACAGTATACAGG
>CASEGX010000017.1 GCA_949287505.1 uncultured Spirochaetales bacterium
ATGTTTTCTGCCATGTCAAAGGTCATTCTTCTTATCTCTGTGAAAAGCGCTGCAATGTCCTCTTTGTCCTGAACCATGACCTCATTTTCTTCTATTTCCGGGAGATCCACGCTATCCGGAGTCAGCGCCGTGATTTCTCCTGATGCGTCAGTTACAAGTTCAGCAGTGAAGGCTTCTCCTGTGACTTCTGTCTCTTCCATGCTGATCGTAAGGCTTCGCTCATCGTTTCCCAGAGCCGGGACCGAAGCTATGAGATTTTCCGATGATATGGCTATCGTGTCGGATTGGAATACGCCGTTTGTGAGATTTCCATGGAATGTGTATGTGATGGTTCCGCTGCAGATTGTGATTCCTGAAAAGTCATAGCCTGAGAAAGATGCTGCTGCGACAAGGCTTCCGGATACCCCTTCTCTTGCCATCATTGCTGTATTATCGGGAATCCATCCGTAGCTGACTGTGACATCTCCTGTGCTGTCTTCGGTGATGCTTTCTAAAAGCGCTGTAGGATCAATTGTCTCTGTCACGATTCTGTTTTCATCCGGTCCGTTGGATCCTGATGAGCAGGATGCAGACACAATCAGTACAATGCTCAGTAGCAATATTGATATCTTTTTCATTTCATTTTTCTCCCTCACGTTACTTGCATTTTAAATTAGAAAACTCTTATTCGGAATAGGGCAGATATTCATTTGTCCTTCCGAATGTGGATTTCCGTGCCTCTGTGATGAAGAAATCCTCAGCGTTGTTTGTGTCCTGTCCCCCTGGAAGTCTTGCGATAACACGGCTGGAGGTGACAAGGACTGATGAAACCGGGTCTCCGTTCCATTCTCCCAGACGCAGCAGCATCTCAGCTGCATTTCTTGTCCTGTTGTTCCCATATCCGTCTGAGAGCTCACTCTCTCCTGTCGTGTAGATAAGGCCATCGATTATGTTTCCATCGAGCTCGTCATATAGTAAAAGCGCCCCATTCGTTCCCGAAAGCGTCGTGTCGCTTTCCCCGTTTATGATATACCCCATGCGTCCTTCATCAAAAACAGGTTCGAGGCTCTCAGCTTCCTTGTCCCAGTAGATGACGATCGTATCGCCTTTGCTGACTATGATGTCGGGAAGAATCACAAGATGATTTTCCTCTCCTATGAGGCCGTCAGAGACTATCATTCCGGCAGCGCTTCCGCTTTCCATGAAAAGAATCTCGACCCTGTCCGGCGCTTCCGATGTTCCTTTTATCGATGCCTCGTTGATGAGTGCCATCGGTATTTCCAGATTCTTTCCGATAATCCTGAACGATGAACGCGACGTGTTGCCGCTTTCATCCTCCGCCATTATCGAGAGTATTGCTGTCTCTCCGCGCTTTAGCGTTGTCCTGAACGGAATCGTGAAAATGGTTCCATGCATTGAGTAGTCAAGGACTCTGTCATTGAAGATGACTTCTGTAAGCGTCACATCCTCGTTGTAGACAATGCGCATATAAGCGTTATCCCTCATTTCATATTTCAGGACTTTCGGTATCGACTTGTCCTTGCCGTGAAAGGCATCATAGATTCTTATGCTGCCAACAGGACATGCGGACAGGATGATTGCCAGTATTGATGCAAAAAACAGTATCCTCATACTAAGATTACGTTCTCTCTTGTCCTTTCCGCAAAAAACTATGGAAAAACAGGATAAAAATCTGTAGATTACCGGTATGGCAAAACTCTGGCAGAAGAATTATACGCTCGACTCCATGATGGAGCATTTTACGGTAAGGAAAGATTATATAAATGATGAGGAGCTTGTCCTTTCGGATCTTGTAGGATCAGCGGCACAGGCAAAGGGTCTTGAGAGAATCGGCATACTGACCCACGAAGAGGCATCTTCCCTTCTTCACGGGCTGGATGAAATTGCAAAGCTCCGCAGATCGGACTCATTTCCTATCACCGTGGCAGATGAGGATTGCCATACAGCTATCGAGGGCTTCCTTACAGAACGGATAGGGGAGGCAGGGAAGAAGATCCACACAGGTCGCAGCCGCAATGATCAGGTTCAGACCGCTCTCAGAATATATATGAGAGAGGCTTGTCTGAAGCTTTCCGCTGCAACGCTCTCATCCGTTTCCGCGCTTGTAAATCTCGCTGAGGAGAACGAGAATGTGCCGATGCCTGGACGCACGCACATGCAGATCGCAATGCCTTCATCCGTGGCTCTCTGGGCACTGTCATTTGCAGAGGAGCTTCTTGAAGAGACTGAGATGCTCCTGGATCTTTACAGGGTGCTGGACCAGAGTCCGCTCGGATCAGCTGCCTCTTACGGTGTCACACTTCCTCTGGACAGGGAGTATACTGCTTCTCTCATGGGATTCAGGAAAGTACAGAACAACGTGCTCTATGCAAACAATTCAAGAGGCAAGTTTGAAGCCTTCTTCCTCGATCATGCAGAGTATATTGCACTCACGCTATCGAAACTTGCGCAGGATCTGATGATCTTCACGCTTCCTGAGTTCGGGTATTTCTCGCTTCCTAGAGAGCTTTGCACAGGTTCTTCGATAATGCCGCAGAAGAAGAATCCTGATGGACTGGAGCTTGCCAGGTCCAGAACTGCACTTATAGGATCATGCTCAATGAGGGTCAAGAGCATCATAAAGGCGCTTCCTTCTGGATACAACCGTGACTTCCAGGATACAAAGGAACCCCTTCTTGAAGGATTCAGGACCACAGAGGAGCTTGTTCTCATCATGGCCGAGATGATTGAGAAGCTTGAGGTTCATGTGCCTGCACTCAAGAAAGCCTGCGTGCCTGAGCTGTATGCGACAGACCGCGTGATGGAGAAAGTCCTTTCAGGTGGCAATTTCCGCGACAGTTACAGAAATGTCGGCCTGAATCTTGAAGATGTAGAGGCAGAAGATCCGGTTGCTTCGCTTGGGAAGAGAACAAGCATCGGTACGACGGGAAATCTTGGACTGGGGAAGGACAAAACATGGCTTAAGGAACTCAATGAGCGCATAAATACTGAAAGTGAAAGGCTTTGCGGTATTTATCGTGCGCTTGTTCCCTCCATTTCCGAGGTCATTCTCTGAAGTATCCGCCTTGAAAAGGCTATCTTATTGTAATAGAGTTTGCGTATGAGCATCATCAAACCCCATAAGCTCGGTGTCATTGCAGGTCCGGGCTCAGAGTATTTCACTGGCAAGGTCGTCAAGCATCTCAGACGTCTTTATATCGACAGATATGAAAAGCTTTCAGAAGTCCTCACCAAGCGCCACAACATGTCCGATGAGGAACTTCTTAAAATGGTCACATTGATTGATGACCTTGACAGCAGGAAAATACCGGCAGGAAAGCTTCCTACAGCATTCCATTGCCCGGATTTGACCATCAACGTCAAATACACCAGATTCGCCAATGGGGAGGAGAAGGCAGAGATAATCGATCCTGTCCGTGGCCTGAATGTCTATATCATTCATGATGTATCGAACTCTGCTCCGATAAAGGTTGCAGGACTCGATGAGCCACAGCCGCTGAGCGTGAATGACCATCTCATGTTCCTTTTCACGACAATACATGCTGTAAAGCTTGCAGGAGCGCTCTCCGTGACGCTTGTCCTTCCGACCTATCCGTATGCCAGACAGCATAAGAAGGCTGGACGCGAGGCTCTTACAGCTTCGATGTTCGCTCATTTCTGCGAGAATCTTGGTGTTGAGCGCATTATCACTCTGGATATCCACTCAAGGGAAATCGAGAATGCCTTCACGACATGCCATCTGGAGAATCTCCATGGATCGTATCAGACGCTGATTGCGCTTCGTAAGCTGATTGATTTCTCCGATCCTGATCTTGTTGTCGTTTCTCCTGATACAGGAGCTGTATCAAGGAACAAATTCTATGCACAGGGTCTCCACAGGCCTCTTGCTATGCTTTATAAGGAAAGAGATTACTCGATTGTCTCCCGCGATGCGAAGAACACCAACATCAAGAGCATAAACCTTCTCGGTGATGTGAAGGGCAAGACTGTCCTTATGGCTGATGACATGATAGCAACTGGCGGTACGATGATCATCGCAATGCGTGAGCTCATGAACAGGGGCGCCAAGAAGATCATCTGCATGGTCTCTCTTCCGTTCTTCAATGGAAATGCCATCGAGAATTTCGATGCTGCCTATAAAGAGGGAGTTTTCTGGAGGATCATCGGTACGAATGCTGTCTACCAGGGAAAGGGCCTTCTTGAAAAGGAATGGTTCGTACAGGCAGATGTCACTGAGCTATTTGCGAGGGTAATATCACGTCTGCACCATGGTCGTTCCATCTCTCCTCTTCTCGACAACAGACGCTTCATACAGAAGCTCATCGATACATCCCAGGCGAATCCAAGCGCTCCTCTCATTCAGGAAAGCAGCCAGGACTGAGGGGGTAAGCTATGCAGATGTCCAACCGTATTTCAGGTTTTCAGTGTTCTCCTATACGCCGTCTTGTTCCATATTCCCGCGATGCTGTTGAGAAGGGTATTCATGTCGTCCATCTGAACATCGGTCAGCCGGATATAAAGACTCCGAAAGAGGCACTGGAGGCAATCCATAGCTATGATAAGGACATCATCGAATATGGCATAAGTGAAGGGGAGGTTTCTCTCCGCCGCGGTCTTGTCCGCTATTACGCCAAATATGGTATAAAGGTCAGCCAGGATGACATCATGATCACGACAGGAGGCTCTGAGGCGATTCAGTTCGTATTCATGACACTCTGTGATCCATTTGATGAGTTCATCATTCCTGAGCCTTATTACACGAATGTCGCGACATTTGCAAATATAGCGATGGTTACGCTCCGTCCTGTGACATCATCTTCTGATGATAACTTCGCTCTTCCATCCATTCAGGAATTCGAGAAGCGAATCAACAAGAAGACGATGGGTATCATGCTTTGCTCTCCTAACAATCCTACGGGACATGTATATACACAGGAAGAGCTGAGGGGACTTCTTGAACTCTGCCGCAAATACGACATCTTCCTTGTCGTTGATGAGGTTTACAGAGAGTTCTGCTATGACGGAAAGAGCTTCACGTCTATTCTTTCCTTCCCCGAGTATCAGGACAGGGTCATCTGTATAGATTCATTTTCAAAGCGCTTCTCAATGTGCGGAGCCAGAGTCGGTGCAATCGTGACTCACAACAGAGATGTTCTGGAGTCAGCGCTCAAGCTTGCACAGGCAAGGCTCTGTCCTCCTGCCGTAGAGCAGGTTGCAGCTGCTGCGGCGCTCAACGCTCCTGATGAGTATGTTGAGGATGTCAGGGAGGAGTACGAACATAGAAGGAATGTCATGATTTCTCGCATGCAGCGCATTCCTGGAGTACGCTGCAGCCTTCCTAAAGGTGCGTTCTATTTTGTCGTCGATCTTCCAGTAGATGACGCTGAGAAGTTTGCTATCTTCATGCTCCGTGATTTCTCCTATGAAGGTTGCACTACGATGATTGCTCCTGCAGAAGGATTCTATGTTACTCCGGGCCTTGGCAAACAGCAGGCGCGTATCGCTTATGTCCTGAATGAAAAAGAACTCCTGATGGGTGCAGAATGCCTGGAACGTGGGCTAAAGGTGTACCGAAGAGAAGTTATGGGAATCAGAGACTGATTATCTTTTTCTTTCGTGGCCTGAGCAAAGTAATCTCAGGCCATAATTTTCATCCGTTTCCTGACCATTTTCTCCACTCAATGCGTATTAAGATTGAGGAGAAAACAATGGCAAGTGACAAACCTGTAGATAAGAGAACAATTGAGCTCATCATGAATCTGCGTCTGGTTGATGATCTTTGTTTCAGCTGCGCATTCGAAGACAACCTTGAAGGTGTCGAATTCATGGTACGCACGATTCTTTCTCGCGATGATATCACAATAGTGAATGCGAAGACGCAGAAGAAGATTCCGAATATACTTGGGCATTCTGTCATCTTCGATCTGCTGGCAGTCGAAAGTTCCGGTGACATCATCAATATTGAGATGCAACTGTACACCGGATGCAAGGAGGAACTTGTTCCCCGCATGGAATTCTATGCCTCCGCCGCCTATCTGCGTTTTCTTGGAAAAGGAGAAACGTATGCAAATGCAAGACGCGTATATACGATATTCATCATTGATTATGATTTTGGAGGCATGAACAGACCTGTATATATTTACAGTCGGAAAGATCAGTATGGAGCTGCGCTCAATGGTAACATGATCACTCTTACGGTGGCAAATTCTTCGTATCGTGATACGATAGAGACGGAGATAAGCAAGCTGTATAGTGATCTTCACGAGAAAGAGATAAGCCGAATGAAGTGTCCTGTGATGAGGAAAAGTCTTGAGAATGTGAAAGGGGGAGAGATTATGGAAGCAAAAGCCTATCGTATCATGGATCAGCTTAGGGAAGAATTCCTTAACGAAGGTCTTGAAACAGGGCGTAGGGAAGGCCTGATGGAAGGTCGCAGAAAGAGTTCTGAACAGATTGCTGAGAGGATGCTGAAAACGGGAGAATTCCAGATAGAACAGATTGCTTCTCTTACAGGTCTGTCTGTTTCCGATGTGAATGCGATAGCTTCAAGGCTCGGCAGGTGATTGCAGTATATAGTAATGAGTGCAATCAAAGACCGGACACTTCTATAAAAAAGTATTCTCTATTATTATCTTTATCCGGAGGTTCTTGTTGTGAAAAGAACAGTTTTTGCACTTGTTGTGCTCTCTCTTATTGCAGTTCTTATAGCAGGCTGCAGTCCGGATGTCGGAACAGGTGATTCCGGCAATGATAATACCCCCCCCCGTTGAGGAAAATCCAGAAGTAGATCTTCCTTCCGGCGCACCTGAGCTGGCAGGTACTTTTGAAGAGTATTGCAATCTGGCTGCTCCTGATATGGATGAAAACACTGTGGCAGGTTGGCTTATGTACATGGTCTGTGCTATTGGACAGCAGGAGGCACATGAAGATCCGATTGGTACGACAACGGAGAAAACCTACATAATTGACGGTGATTCCATTCCTGAAGCCGGAGCTAGTTACTGGGGCTCTTTCACTATGGACATAACGGAAAATAAAATGTCTGCAAGTGGACGGCTGTCATTAATGGATAGATTCGTATTCGATATCAGTGGCTATATGACAGAGGTTGACGGAATCATTGAAATCAATGGACAGGAATACAGTTTCCTGACTCCTTCCCTCGGCATAGACTGATTTTCATACCCTGCTCATAATTCCTTTGGCAGGGTATTCTTCAATGAATTCTGCTTATAATGTGAAAACTGCTTCTTTTCATGGTATGCTTTCTTAGATATTATCTTTTCAAGAGGTTAAATATGAAAAGAGCAGTTTATGCACTTGTTGTGCTCTCTCTTATTGCAGCTCTTCTAGCAAGCTGCAGTCCGGATGTCGGAACAGGTGATTCCGGCAATGATAACCCCCCCCCGTTGATGATCCTGTAACGGTTCCTGTAGAGGAAGCAACAAATGCTGAAAAACAGCTGGTTGCGACGGCTGTTGTGAAGGTCTTCTCGACTTACTTTAGCATTTTTTATTGGGGTGGGGATGTCGATGTGGATGAGCCATATTCACAGGGCGGAGTTTCCGGCCAAGTAGTGCTTGACGGATACATCAACCCGAGTTCATTTGCAGGAAGCATCAACGTGAATGCAGATCTTTCTTATGAAGGACATGACATTGACATCACAGGTCTTCTGTATGTTGCGGATTCACAGCCGGATTGTTCGGATCTGGAAATCTTCATAGATGGAAAAACAGTCAGTGGTGAAGAGCTTAATCAGCTTGTGAGCCGTTATTTCTGATTGTCCTAAGAGTGGGGGATGAGTCCACATCCCCCATCGTTTTATCAGCCTTTGAGCTCGTCTCCGAGCTTTATGCCCCATACAGAGCGCATTGCATCAGTTATTCTCAGAACGCGAAGGGTTTCTCTCCATGGCATCGCCTCTGGTTCTGTTTTCCCTTCCTCTATTGCCTTTGCTGCAGCATCCAGCTCGTATTCGTAGCCGTTTATCTCATGCTTGATCTCGATAGTTTCAAGAAGTTCAGGACTACGTTCTGCATTATATACTCTGATTACCTCGGGATTATTCACATTGACAACTTCAATTGAGCCTTCTGTCCCGTATATCATTCCCTTCCTGTCTGAGACGCACTCTGAGTCGGAGAAGATTGTCGCAGATGCACCGGACTCGAATGTGATGTTTATCGTATTTCTCAGGTCAACTCCTTCCGGGCTCTTCACAGCAAGTCCGGAAAGGGATTTGATGCTGTCTCCCTCCGTTGCCATGAGGACGAAGTTGAGCGGGTAGACACCTACATCCATAAGTGCTCCGCCTCCAAGAGAAGGGTCACTGATTCTTGGCTTGTGAATGATCTTGTATCCAAGATTTGCGGAAATCGTTGTTACGCGTCCAATGCGTCCGGAAGCGATGATGTCATTGATGATCTTCCTGGATGGCATGTAGCGTGTCCATATAGCTTCTGCGACATAGAGCTTTTTTTCAGCAGCAAGCTTAAATACCTTTTCCGCCTCTTTCTCATTTATGCAGAATGCCTTTTCCGTAAGTATGTTCTTGCCATGGCTGAGAGCATTCATCATCTGGACGGCATGGAAAGCATGTGGCGTCGCTATATAGACAAGATCCACGTTATCATCCTCATAAAGCTCCTCATAAGAGCCATATGCTTTTTCTACATTGAAGCGTGAAGCAAACTCTTCAGCTTTAGATTTATCACGGCTGGCGACAGCTTCGATAGTGATTCTGTCCTGCATTTGCATCATTGTATTTGCCAGTGTCGATGCGATGTTCCCGCATCCTAAGATTCCGATTCTGAGCATTTTTAAATCTCCTTGCCGGTATTATAGCATGTATGTGGTCGAATTCCATGTTTACCGTTATAATCGGGCCAGGAGTATCTTGTGGACCCTCTTTTTGCAGATTTTCAGTCACTGCTCTCCATGAGCAAGGAAAAAGCGGAAAAAAACATCCAGGAAGCGCTGAATTATATCAGGCTTGATTTTAAGAATCTCGGTGTCATCATCGGGCAGTATCATCCATTGGAAATACTGAAGATGGCAGCCTGGGAAGAGCGGCGGATAACAAGAACAAGGCCGGATGATCAGGCAGCTACAGCTTCTGCAAGGCTTCTTCCTGTTCTTCTTCAGTCAGTAGTCCAGAGCACGTCTTACGATGTTTCCCATGGTATTTCCTCAAACAGGAATATCCGGGATAAAGACTGGCAGAGGATAAGAAGCCTCTCTGAGGATGTCTCGAAACGTCTCATACGCTCCCTTGAGTGCTATGCTGTCCTTGCCGTAAAGAGCGGTAAGGTTGCAGAGGAGAACGCACTGCGTTACAGGGAGCTTCTTTTTGAGGAGGCATTCCCTCCCGCTGAGGATCTGGAAAGAATTGAGAGGTTCAGCTACATGACATATGTGGCGATGAAATCCGATGACAGTGTCATAAAGGAAAAATACGGCACTGATTCAGTGACTCTTGTTGACCAGGTCTACAGAATAGCAAAGCGTGGTCTGGAAGGTATCGACAGACTGTCAGAGGAATCGACCATATATAAAAGCGAAGTCGAGACGCTGATGGCGCAGAAGAGAAGCCTGGATCCTACAAGGATAGTGACAGACGAGGATCTGATGCATGAGGTCATCAAGGAAAATGGCTGGGAAGGAAGGGTTTCCAGGCTTGCCGGCGAACGCGATGATTTCGATCTTTTCCGTCCTGAATTCGCTGCGAATCTGCCATCCAGAGCATATGAAACACTTTCAGTCGAGCCGGGAACGCTTGATCTCGATGGCTGGATGCTCAAGGGGCTCTGGCCTGCGACGGTCTATCCATTCATACGCTTCGGCAATATGTATTTCTCATTCGTTGCAGAGCATATGCAGTCATATGGTCTCAGAATACTCCAGGAAACGGCAGGTCTCTCACTCCGGTACACAGAAGCTACGATAGAGGCGATGAAGCTCCTTTTCAGGGAAGGGGATGAGGGAGATGTGTATCTTTTCGATGGCAATAAGATTGATGTGTCGATTCTCTCATCACTTGAAGAGGTCAATTCATTCACATCCCCTGAGCTTTTCCAGCTCAGGATGGTGAGAAGGAAGGAAGAGGCACAGAAGAAACCAAGAATCGGGCATAAAGCACTCATCATCGAACCTGATGATTTCGAATCATTGAGGAAAATCGGAGATGACGTATTTTCATGTTCTGCATATTGCATTATCAGGGCATCGGAAAAGCCTGAAGCAAAAAAAGAATTCTGCAAGACCATATTCGGACAGCTCGAGATGCCAGAACCTACAGAGTATGATGCCATCATAGATCCTGAAGAGATCGAGGATGAGGAGAAGATTGATGATGACGTTCTCTCCGATGACATCACGGATGAATATGAGTATGAAGCTGAGGATGAGGATGAGAGCGAGAAGAGGATAGAAGAGAAGGAGAAGCTTCTTGAGGAGTCCATTCCTGAGGATGACATAAACTATGAGCGCAGTGCTGAGATAGAGAAGCTCAAGGAGAAGTATGCGCTCACCAGCGATATCATCAGAAAGGATGAGGAAGCAGAGGCAGAGGCTGACGAGTATGAGAAAGAGCTCGACGATGATGATTTCATCTATGATGAGCCTGAAAGCGATGATATGAATGATGACATAGATCCGGAGGCTGAGAGAATCTATGATGAGGCTGAAGCTGTGGATGAGTATGCTGATGACAGCACTCCCGATCCTGATCAGCTCACATTCTTCGATGAGCTTTTCAGCGATGATGAGATGAAGGAAGCTGACAGGATTGCAGATGATGAGTTTGCAGCCGAGGATGAGGAAGCATACGAGAAAGCCGAGAAGGAGGCGGAGGAGTTCTCCTCCTCTGAAAGGGAAGTGCTTCCTAATTCAGCGGTGCTTGATGAAGATGTTTCCGCTTCAGAAGAGTCTCTTGAGGATTTTCCATGTTTCGGCGGAAAGGAAGATGATGCTGCAGAAACGGAAAATCATGGCGAGATAGAAAGCCCAGACACGGATGAGGCAACAGAGACACCAGAGAAAGAAAGCACGGAGGAAAAGGAAGAGACTGCTGCAGATAATGAGATAGCAGCTGAATCATCTTCCTCTGAAGATGCTGCTGTGGCTCCGGAAGAAGTTCCTGAAGAAGCGGTCCATGATGATGAAGGAAAGGAAGCAAAAGCAGAGGATTCTTCCAATCTTTCCGATGATGCACCTGACAAAGAAGAGAAGAGCGGAGAGCGCGCAGTGATCTCTGATGAATCTTCCACGCAGGAAGAGAGCGTGGAGACGACAGAGACACTGATAGACAAGGGTCTTGTTAAGCCTGTTGAGCTTGCAGGTGGCGGTAAAGTTTTCGTGATGACGGAGAATGCTTTCGAGATCGAGGAGGAGAAGGAGGAAGAAGAGCCTGTTGTCTCAAGACCTGAACTTACAGGAATATTGAGAGAGATATCCCTGCATCTGGATGAGAAAGAAAGCCCATTCATGTCATTCCTCTCTCATTCTGACAGTGAGATGCATGACTATCTTTCCAGGGTGATAAAGTCCAGCTGGGAAAGACAGCTTTCAGATGGCAAGGACAAAATGTTCTCCATATTCGATTATTCCATCTCAGTCATTCTCTCTGCAGGGCGTATAAATGATTCCCTCAGACGGGATACTCTTCTCAATAATGCCGGTGCAGTGATGTATTCGCGTCATAAGACGTCCTGGAATGCGCTTGTTCTTTCAATCAATGATGACTTTGAGATTGTCGATGTTTATGAGAAAAGTGTGACACCTGACTCTTTCTCTCCGGCCAACTGGAAGATCTGCCGTGTCATCGGAGAACAGCTTATTGCGAGGAGCAAGTGATGGACAGTGCTTTGCTGAAAGACCGATTCGCCATAGCATGGAAGGCTGCTGAGCTTGCCTCCTCATTCCTCCTTTCGCATGAAAGCCTCAGAAAGGAGATTTCTGAGAAGGCTGAGAATGATTATGTCACCAAAGCTGATAAGGAATGTGAACGGATCATAATCTCTGCAATACAGGAGTCATTCCCCGAGGACAGTATATATGGCGAGGAATCCGGAGAGACTGAGGGAAAAGGGAAGGGTAGATGGATTATTGACCCGATTGACGGCACGGTGGATTTCATGGCGTCTTTCCCTGCTTACACGGTTTCGATAGCCTTCGAGGATGATGAGGGGATTGCCTTCGGTATTGTCGCTGTCCCAAGACAGGGAGAGACATTCTCTGCATTCAGGGGGGAGGGAGCTTTCCTCAACGGTGAAAGAATAAGAACCGATGAGACGACACCACTGGGGGAGACACTTGCTATCCTTGTGCCTCCTCATCGCTTCCATGCCGCCCTTCATGGTTATATCGAGAAGATGGAGCGCTTCTATTATTCATTCACGGACATGAGATCCATAGGTTCTGCAGCCCTGTCGCTCTGTTATGTGGCAGCAGGAAGGTGCACTGCATACTATGAGCTCCGTCTTCATCTCTATGACGTAGCTGCAGGCCTTCTGATACTCCGTGAAGCCGGAGGAAAGTATTCCATTCAGGAAGGTCCTGACGGTACGCTGGATATCGCAGCATCATCTGTATCTGCCTATGCGGCAATGATGGAGTGCATAAATGGTTAAGGCTGTCCTTTTTGATTTTGATGGCACTCTTGCGGACTCATCTCCGGGAATCTTTCATACAGCACTCTATACTGTCAGGGCACTCGGTGTGGACAAGGAATACACCAGCGAGGATCTCAGACGGTTTGTCGGGCCACCTCTCAGACAGTGCTTTGTCGTTGCTTTCGGTCTGGATGAATCACTTCTCGATGATGCTGTTGCGATATACCGGAAGGAGTATGAGGCTAAGGGGCGTTTCATGATGGAGCTTTATCCATCGATGAAAGAAGTTCTTCTTTCCCTTAAGAATGATGGCCTTATGCTTGCTGTCGCCTCCTTCAAGAGTGAGGCACTGGTTTATTCCTGTCTCGAGTACCTTGGCATTCTCGATCTTTTTGACAGTGTGCATGGCTCTTCACTGACTGAGGATCTTACCAAAGGTGATATCATAAAGCGGGTTCTGTCGGATCTCGGGATAGAAAGCGATGAGGCGGTGATGGTCGGAGATACTCCCTCCGATGCAAAAGGTGCAGAAGATGCCGGCACGCATTTTGTGGGTGTGTCATATGGCTTTGGTTTCCGCCCTGGAGAAAAGACAGGGTATAATATGATTTCCTCTACTGTTGAGCTTGAAGCTGCAGTCGGGAGGATCAATGGAGGAATATATGATTGAGAAGATTGAGACAAAGGCAGCTCCTGCCGCTATCGGGCCGTACAGCCAGGCTGTGAAGGCTAACGGAATGGTATTCGCATCCGGCCAGATTCCAATCGATCCTGCAACTGGAAGTATCATTGAGGGAAGTGCCGCAGATCAGGCAAAGCAGGTCTTCAGGAACATCAGCGCAGTTCTTGCTGCAGCCGGCACCGATATTACGAAAGTCGTCAAGGCAACGGTATTCCTGAAGGATATGGGAGATTTCGGATCGGTGAATGAGGTATACAGCGAAGCATTCAAGGATGCTCCTGTTCTTCCCGCCCGTTCTGCGGTTGCCGTGAAGACCCTTCCCAAGGATGTGCAGGTGGAAGTAGAGGTCATTGCGCTTGCATGAGCTGTAATCAGGCTGTTTTCATGCAAGGCAGCCTTTTATATTGCTGAAAACATAATAACTGTGAAATAATTCCTTGCTGAGGTGTAAATCATGGAAAAGAAAAAGCTTTTCGCTCTTCTCAGCAAGCTTTCCCTTCTGTTTGTTCTGTGGGGATTCTCAGCCAGGACTCTTGGGGTGGTCTCGCACTCTGCATGGTTCGGCGATTCTGTATTCACGAATACAGGATATGAAGTGATGACGGCAGGTCTGACATCATTCTCTGATGGTCTCTTTGTATTCGGCTATATTCTCATAGCCGTATTCGTCCTGATGATCTATTCATTTGCCAAGTTCGATACATCTGTAAAGCACAACCTTAAGCTCAGCATTATAATCTCGATACTTCTTCTTGTGTTCGGCTTCCTGGGACTTGTCACGTCGTATCGTCTCTGCTTCGGCTGGTGGCTGATGTTCATAGCAAGCCTCGTGTCATGCGTGTTTGCTTTCGTGTCATCGAGGAGCGAGGGAGATGATGAAGCCATCATTTCGCATAAGCAGCTGAAAAAGGCTTCTAAACTGATCATGCTCCTTGTCCTCATCGCGTTCTTCCAGCCCGTTGCCTGCAATGAAAGCGGTTATGAGATAATCTCGGATTATCTTTTCGAATTCGATGACGGCATACTTATAGCAGCATGGCTTCTTCTCGGAATACTTGCTATCATATTCATAAATCTGATTGCTTTCTGGAAGAAAAGCGCTGAGGAGAACAGGAAGATGACCGCAATAAATGGAGGTCTCGTTCTTGCTTTCCTTGTTTTCTCCCAGATTATGTTCATCAGGGAATTCGGTTTTGAGAATAATCTTCCATATCTGGAAGCGGGGTATTGGGTCACGTTCTTTGTCTCTGCCGTTTCATTTATATGGGCAGAAACTGCATGTAAAGCGGAAGAGAGGCAGGAGTCAGCGCCAGTGCTATATTACAAAGCACCTGATCCTGATAACCCGGAAGAGGAGGAATTGAAATGAAGCGCATCCAGGTTGTATTTCTTGCCATTCTTGTTCTGCTTCTGGCCTTGTCCTGTAGTGAGCCAGAAGGAGAGCGCTACTATACGATTACATTCATGAATCTCAGTGATGTCGGGCCAGAGAGCGGTATAACTTACCCTGTCAGAGAGGGTACCAAACTGTGGCCTTATGATTCCGGTGTTAGAGCCGAGCATGTCTTCTTGGATGCAGAGTGCACCAGAGAGGCTACGAATCCGATAATCGTGGAGCGTGATATGACGCTCTATATTCTCTGGTCCCTCGTTTGATATCTTTCCCCTTCAGCTGAGGCTGGAGGGGAGGCTCTGATTCTCCATTTCTGCAAGAAGCTGAATGGTCATGTCCTTTGCAATCTCCGAAGCTTTTGCACAGTTCTTTTCAAAATTCCCGATACCCCTGAGTTTCGGAGTATCTGTGATACACCGGATCGGGATGAATGGTATTCCGTTTGCATAGCAAACATGTGCAATGCTTCCAGATTCCATGTCCACGGAGAGAGGAGAGAATTCTCTCTTTATTCTCTCACGTCCCTCATCGGCTATGAACGATTCTCCCGTGACCATTCTTCCCCAGAATGTCTTTTCTTCTGCGTTTATTCTTCTTGCTGCAACCTTCGTTAGTTTTATGAGGTTTTCATCTGAGTGAAAGAATACTGATTCCATCCAGGGATGGAATTCTGTGAGGATATCAGGGGCCACATCATGATAGCAGATATCAGTTCCGATCACCGTGTCGAAAATATTCAGCTTCTCATCAATGGCGCCTGCTGTTCCCGGGTTGATGATTGCTGTGACGCTGAAGGTATCTATCAGAAGCTGTGCGGCTATCGCGGCATTTACCTTGCAGACTCCGGAAAACAGGGCAACGACATCCATGCCCCCGATTCTGCCTTCATGGATTTCAAGCTTGGCTTTTCTGCTTGTCCTGTGATTTTCCAGCAGCGGAAGAAACGGCGCGAGTTCCTCATCTCCTGCACATATGATGCCTGTTATCATTCTTTCTTCTCCTTTTGAGTGAAATAATCCTCCAGACTGGAAAGAGCCTGGAGGATTTCATCTGAAAGAGATTATTTCATTATTTTCCTGAAGAGATTCTTGAAATCCTCAATTGATGCATCCTTCGGGTTTCCTGGAGCACAGGCATCTGCTGCGGCACTCTTTGCAAGGAAATCGAGATCTTCTTCCTTGATTGCCTCAAGAGTTTCCGGAATTCCCACATCCTTTGAGAGCTGCCTTACAGCGTCCACAGCTGCCTTGCGGTATTCTTCCTGGGACATGGAATCCACGTTCTTGACTCCCATTGCCTTTGCAATCTCTTTGTATTTCTCGCCGGTTGCGTCTGCATTGAATTCCATAACGATAGGAAGCATCATCGCACATGCAACTCCATGTGGCGTGTCATATACAGCTCCGAGAGTATGTGCCATGGAATGGGCGATACCAAGTCCTACGTTGGAGAATCCCATACCGGCAATGTACTGGCCGAGTGCCATCTCCTTCTTTCCTTCTGCATCTCCTGCAACGGATGCTCTCAGAGAACGTGCGATGATCTCAATTGCCTTGAGGTGGAACATGTCCGTCATCTCCCAGGCAGCTTTTGTCGTATATCCCTCGATTGCATGTGTGAGGGCATCCATTCCCGTTGCTGCTGTGAGGCTTTTCGGCATTGTAGCCATCATGTCTGGATCCACAACTGCGACAATCGGCATGTCATGCGGGTCTACACAGACAAACTTCCTCTTCTTCTGGACATCCGTGATTACATAGTTGATCGTGACTTCCGCTGCAGTTCCTGCTGTTGTAGGTACAGCAATGATCGGTGTGCATGGATTTTTAGTAGGTGCAGTTCCCTCAAGGCTTCTTACATCTTCAAACTCAGGATTTGCGATGATGATACCGATTGCCTTGGCCGTATCCATTGAACTTCCGCCGCCGATAGCGACGATGCAGTCTGCCTCTGCTTTCCTGAATGCCTCAACACCATGCTGGACATTCTCTATTGTCGGGTTTGCTTTGATATCTGTATAAAGGGAATATGGGATTGCTGCCTCTTCGAGAACAGCTGTCACTTTTCCAGTGACTCCGAATTTCACAAGATCCGGATCCGAGCATACAAAGGCTTTTCTGAAACTTCTTGCCTTGATCTCATTTGCGATTTCCTTAATTGCTCCGCTTCCATGATAGGAAGTCTCATTGAGCATTATTCTGTTTGCCATCTTTCTTCCTCCACTAGCAATATAGTCATGTAAATTGGATTCGTGAAGCATTGTAAGTCTTCATAATCTGAAAGAGTATGGTAAAATAAGCGAAAGAGGAGGCTTTATGAAAAACAGAAATACCCCCCCCGTTGGAAGTCCAGGCTCATTGTTTTCCTGATTCCTGTTCTTCTTCTCGTATCATGCCATGATTACAGCTTCTATGAAGATTTCTTTGCCGGCCATTTCCCTGGAGAGAAGGACAGGGTAGTCTTTATCAGCGGGCCCGATGCTGTTGATATCAGGACAGGATCTGTTGCAGACACAGTCTATACGCTTGTTTACTCTGACGGAGATGAAGTGGAGATGACACTTGCAGAACTTGTTCCAGAGCTTGATACGTCTTCTCCGGGAGTGAAGAGCGTGAGCATCAGAGAGGGAGGTGCATCGCTTGATGTCGCGGTCTATGTTTATGATCATACACTCTCTGAGATCACATCAATAATGAGAGAGTCCATTGAGAGTGAAATGGCGAAACTTCTGACAGAGGGTTCTCCGGATTTAAGTATTCTCAATGACATATGCTCCGGTCTTTACATCCTTCTTGACCAGGAAGGTCTTTCGGATGGACCTGTATCAATACAGACAAGTCAGACGATCGATGACGACGATAATCCGATGATTCCTCCAGAGGTTCAATACGAATTCAAACCTGTATGGGAGAACAACACGTTCAGAGGCTCTTCAGATAGAATTGAGCTTCTGATGAATGGAAGCAATAAAAATGCGTGGGAATCCTTCATTACAGTTGATGCCTCTTGCATTGTCCTCGATAACATTGTCGGCCGCCTTACGAAACTGAATCAGTCTGCGGGTCTTCCTGTTGTGAATGGATTCCAGATCAATGGTTCTGATGTTGAATTCCGCGATTCCCTCATCTCATCATCTGTAGAATACGGAGGAGAGACCATCGGTATCTCCATGGAAGGGAAGGATACTCTCATTTCCAATGTCCGTATCTCCGGATTCGATACATCTCTCAATATCTACGAGAATGCTTCGGGCCGCATTGAGAATTCCAGCTTCGATTCTCCTGTTGTCGTAAGGGCAGTGTTCTCTGTTCCAGATGTCTCGATTTCAGGCTGTACTTCGCGTTCAGAAAGCTCCAATCCTGATGTCGTTCTTCTTGTGTCTGATTCCACCTTGAGTGAAGCTGAGGACTGGGCGGAGGAGCAGAAGGTCAGAAATCCGTCACTTGTCTTCGGATACCAGGAAGTCGAAGAGGAGGACGTGGAGCTTGGCATTGATGCCAGCATCATAAAGAATTGGGAAGAGGTTGTTGTCATGGACATTGATGCGACACTTTCCTGAGGAGTATGGGAATCATGCGTGTCTTATGAGTTATAGACACCTTTCCTTCCTTCTGCTATTCTACGGCATTGGAGGGCAAGGTATGACACGCATGATGTATTTCCTTTCCATGGGTGGAGAACCTGACCTTATTGTTTCTGAATGATTTGCCGGCAGTGTCCGGCTTTTTTTATAAGGAGAGGCCATGTCTAATGTATTCGCTTCAAGATCGCTGAATGTTATAGACGATCTATCGATTAATGAACGCAGGTACTTTTTCAAGAAGGTTAAGGAGCTGAAGGATGCAATCATCGCAGGCAATGAGGGCGTGCTTGATTCATTCCGCATCAATGATCCGGATTTCGGCATCTATGAAGTGTTCCTTGAGGACAGCACGAGAACCAAGGAATCCTTCAGGAACGCAGCCAACTTCCATCATGTGAAGGTCTCCGAGCTTATATCCTCTTCCTCGTCAATCAATAAAGGCGAGAGCTATGCAGATACATTCAATATGCTCTCCGGCTACCATAACTCAATATTCATCGTCAGAAGCAAGGTGGAGGGACTGACGAAATGGCTTTCGGAGGAGTGTACTGAGTATGCTGAGCGCAATGGTCTTCCTTACAGGCCCGCATTCATCAATGCCGGGGATGGAAAGCATGAGCACCCGACACAGGAGCTTCTCGATGAGTTCACATTCCTTGAGGACATCGACATGAGCTTCGATTCCATTCATGTTGCGCTTGTCGGTGATCTCTATCATGGACGCACTGTCCATTCAAAGGCTGACGGGCTGAGGATCTTCGATCACGTGAAGGTGGATCTCATCGCTCCAGATGAGCTGATGATGCCTGAGTCATACATCGAGAAGATGAAGCAGAACGGATTCGAGGTTGCAATCTACCCATCAATCGAGGAGTATCTGAAGGCCGGAGATCCTGCAAAGCTCTGGTATTTCACAAGACCGCAGCTCGAGAGAATGGGTGAGAGAATACTGCAGAAGCAGGACATACTCCGTGAGGCCATAACATTCCGCCGCGATTTCCTTCCATATATCAAGGAAGGTACGAAGTTCTATCATCCGCTTCCGCGCCACAAGGAGCATCCGACAATCCCGACATGGCTTGATAAGACACCGCTCAATGCCTGGGAGCGTCAGGCTATCAACGGCATGTACTGCCGTATAGTCCTTCTTTCTCTGATTGGTGGAAAGATCGGAGATGATTATGTTCCGGTTCCCGGTGACCATGTGACAGACAGAAGAACCGAGGAGTACATTATCCAGGTTGAGCCTTCAAAGGACAGAAAGGACAAGAATTACTCAGAAGGTGTACGCCCGATTGCCGACGGCATTGTGATAGACCATATCTGCAAAGGGGATGAGCCTGGAGCAATACGTTCGCATATGCGCCTGATATCCACAATCCTCAACCTGGATGATGGCCGTGGAGGCGAGTGGGTTTCCAGAGGATCCGATGGTCAGTACAAGGGCATAATCTTCCGTCCCGGCGCACGTCCTTTGGAGAGAAAGGATCTCAAGAGGCTTGCAGCTGTCGCACCGCACTGTACTCTCAATATAATCAGGGACGGAAGGGTCGCGGAGAAATACAGGACGCACATGCCGCCACGCATCTACAATTTCGATGATCTTTGCTGCCAGAACGAGGCATGTATCTCAAACCCTGTAAACGGAGAAGGCGTTCCGGCTGCATTCTACCGCACACCGGATGGTCATTTTGCTTGCGCATATTGCGGAAAATTCCATACATTCAAGGAAATATGGAAAAAACGCTCATAACTGCTACAATCAGGAGTGAATACTATGAAAAGACTTGAAGAAATAACTGAATACTATGGACCGATACTGGCGAAGGGTGCTTTCGAGCTTGGAGCTATAAAGCTTTCTCCTTCTCAGCCCTTCACATGGGCATCTGGATACAGAATGCCTATCTACAACGACAACAGGATGTTCCTCTCATCGCCGAAGTACAGAGCCCTGATCCGCGATGCATTTGCCGACATGCTCTCTGCCACAGGTGAGAAGTGCGATAACATCGCAGGAACGGCAACTGCAGGAATCCCTCATGCCACGAGCCTTGCAGACATGCTCTATAAGCCTCTCTCCTATGTCCGCTCCTCCTCAAAGGATCATGGGCTTGGACACCAGATTGAAGGAATCGGCAAAGAGGGTTATGGCAAGCAGAAGGTCGTTCTCATTGAGGACCTCATCTCTACCGGTTCTTCATCATTGAAGGCTGTTGAGGCCATCAGGAATGCTTCTGGTGACTGCTCGCTCTGCCTTGCAATCTTCACATATGGCCTTCAGGCCGCAGTCGATGCATTCGCAGCACTGGAACCTGAGTGTGTGTTCTACACAATCCTTTCATATGACACGATGATACATACTGCATGTGAGACTGGATACATCTCCTCTGATGAGGCAGACATCCTCCATGAATGGAGAGAGGATCCGTTTGGATGGGGAGAGAAGAGAGGATTCCCGAGGGAGGTTAAATAATGAGTTATATCGATAAGCTCCGTGAGAGTGCAAAAGATGCCGGAAACATCGTATGCATGGGTCTTGATCCTGTTCTGTCCGTGCTTCCATCTTCCGATGCTCCTGTCAGGACAAGAATCTCCGAGTATTTTGCCGCGATATTCCATCGCATGAGACTCGAAGGCGTTTCTCCTGCGGCTTTCAAGCCTAATATCGGATACTATTCCTCTCTCGATAAACCGCGCGAGGAGGAGTTCCAGGGTTCTCTTGCTCTTGCAGATACCCTCGACCTTCTCGATAACTACTTCCCAGGTGTCCCCGTCATTCTTGACAGCAAGCGCGGGGATATTGCGCGCTCGAGCGGAAATTACGCTGAGGAGGCTTTCTCATCATGGAATACGGATGCGGTCACGGTCTCTCCTTATATGGGTACTGATTCGGTGCTTCCTTTCGCATATGATGACAAGGGCGTCTACATACTCAACAGAACCTCGAATCCGGGTGCTGTAGATCTCCAGAATGTCACCACACTCGATGCTGTTGATGAGAAGGAGCTCTATCCTATGTACATAGCTGTTGCTCATCGTATTGCACACTGGGCATCAGAGCATTCTGGTATCGGAGCCGTTGTTGGAGCCACAAGCATGAAGGAGCTCGGGGAGATTTCATCATACTATGCCGGAAAGGATATTCCGATGCTCATTCCTGGAGTAGGCTCGCAGGGAGGAAGTGCAACAGATGTCATCGCAGCGCTCCGGAGTGCGGATTATTCCCTTCCGCTTGCAAGAATAAATTCCTCTTCAGGTCTCACTCATCCATGGAAGAAGGGCGAGGCTCCTGAGGATTGGCTTGAGCTTGTCATGAAAGCGGTTCATGCACTCTTTACGGAGGCAGCTCTCTGATGAAAATAGAGGATCTCAGGAAGAATCATCTGAAGAGAAAACCTGTTCTCGCCACAGTCTCCGGTGTTGCTTCGACAAAAAAGGAACTCATCGAGCTCTTTGACAGGAAGATTCCAAGTATCGACATCATAACCACCAAGAGCTTCCAGGTCAGACCGAATCCAGGAAACAGGGAACCTGTGGTCTGTTCTCCGTCTCCTGGAAATTTCGGTAACTCCGTAGGACTTAGGAATCCTGGAATGGATGTGATTCTTCCTCAGATAAGGGAAATCAGGGAACATGGCCTGAGGGCGCTTCTGAATATCTCGCTCTCTGCTTCTGCCCCGGAGGATTTCATCACGCTTGTAAAGGCGTTTGATCCTTATGCAGATATGCTCGAGCTCAATTTCTCCTGTCCTCATGCCGCAGCTGGTTATGGTGCCTCGATCGGTAGTGACAAATGCATAGCCTCATCCTATGTTAAGGCCATCAATGATGCATATCCAGAGAGAAAGGCCCTTTTGATTATCAAGCTGACACCGAATGTCCCCGACATCGGAGAGATCGCCAAGGCTGTCATCTCTGCCGGTGCTGATGGTATTGCCGCAATCAATACAGTCGGACCTAAGCTTTATATCGAGCCGGATTCAGGACAGCCGATTCTTAACAACAAGCTTGGAGGAAAGGGCGGTGCATCTGGAGAGTGGGTTAACGAAGAGGCCCTGAAATGCATCAGGGAAATCAGAAAGGCCATCGGAGACGAGCCTATAATCCTCGGTATGGGGGGCGTGACAAGGCCTGAGGATGTGACTGCCATGCTTGAAAGCGGAGCTGACAGTGTGGGAATCGGCTCTGCGCTTTCCCGTGTGATGCCTTCTGAATGGGAGCATTATCTTTCTTTGATGAAGAGCGGGGGAGATGTCTCTTCACTCCTTTCAAATGAGAACAAGCTTGTCTACACACCGCACCGCGTCCTCAGCAAGGAGATGCATAAGGGTAATGTGATGATCATGAAGCTCTCAGGCAGCATGAACTGCCAGCCGGGAGAGTTTGCGTTCATCTGGGTGCCCGGACTTGGAGAGAAGCCTTTCTCCGTTGCTGTCAATGATCCTCTTACTTTCCTTATAAAGAAGCGTGGCCAGTTCACTGAAGGACTTTTCGGCGTGGAGGTAGGTGACACGGTATATACACGTGGCCTGTATGGAAGTCCGATGGTATATACTCCATCTAGGAAAGCGCTTCTGATCGCAGGAGGAACCGGTGCGGCAGTACTGCCGTTGATCGCTGAAAAGCTCAAAGGGGATGATACCGAGATGGATATCAGAGTCGGACTTGCAGAGGAAAGCGATGGCCCCGATCCTCTTGAGGATGTTCTCTCATCATATGGAACGTATCGCTCCGTTGCCGATGATGGCAAACCAGGACGCGTCCTTGATACAATCAGTGAAAAGGATCTGGAAGGCGATGTCTCTGCTTACATCGTCGGACCGGGTAAGATGATGGAGAAGGCCGCGAAGCTTCTTGAAAGCCTTGGTCTTGATGACAGCCGTATTTACCTCTCGATGGAGAAGAATACGATGTGCGGTATCGGAATGTGCGGTGAATGCGTTTGTGGCGGCCATCTTCCTTGCAAGGAAGGCACATTCTTCACATGGAACACTCTTAAGGAAAATGGTGCAGAGCTATGATTGATCCTCATGTTCACCTCAGGGACTGGAATCAGAAAGAGAAGGAGACGATCCTTCATGGCATGAAGGTGGCAAGACACCTTGGTTTTTCCCATCTTTTTGATATGCCGAATACAGCTCCTGCCTGTACTGACAGGGATACGATACTATCCCGTCTTGCAGATGGCGGAGAAGCCTCTGAGGTGACGGGGGTATCATATCATCTTTATGCGGGGATAACGAATGATGAGGAGCAGGTGAAGGATATGGTTGCCCTTCACTCGGAGCTTTTCCCGCTTGTCATAGGCCTCAAGATGTTCGCAGGACAGTCGACGGGGAACATGGGAATCATCGGAAAGGATAATCAGCGCAGGGTCTTCTCCGCTCTCTCTGCGGCAGGATACACAGGTGTTCTTGCCGTACATGCCGAGAAGGAAGAGCTGATGAGGAAGGATCTCTTCGTTCCTGGGCGATGGGAGACACATTCCCTTGCGCGTCCTGCATTGGCAGAGACAGAGAGCGTGAAGGATCTTGTATCACTTGCAGAGGAATGCGGCTTCGGGGGAACGCTTCACATATGCCATGTCTCTGCGCTTTCCACGATCTCATTCGTGAAGGAGGCGAGAAAGAGTGCGCCTTTCCGTATCACTATGGGGGCGACACCGCATCATGCGCTTCTTACCTCATCAGATGCCGCCTGTTATGAGCGTTACCTGAAGATGAATCCTCCGCTGCGGAGCGAGGAGGACAGGGCAGCAGTGTTCTCTGCGCTTCTGGATGGTACGATTGACTGGGCTGAGTCTGATCATGCACCACATACTGAGAACGACAAGAAAAACGGTGCATCCGGGATTCCAGGGCTTCCTGGAATGCTTCTCCTTGCCGCAAGGCTTAAGGAGCATGGAGCGGATGATGAACGCCTTAAGGATATCTTCGGAAGGAATGCTGCTTCTGCTTTCGGTATTGAGGATGAATCCTCATTCCCGTCAGACCCCATGAGGCTCTATGAAGAGACCAAGGGTGAGTATTTCTGGGATCCTTTCACCGTTTAGAGCTTTCTATTTCCCATGATTCTGTAATAATCTTCTCCTATGAGAAAAATAACTGTTTTGCTTGTTTCCATGCTGCTTTGCCTGCTGCCTGTCATGGCAAATGCGATTGAAGTCGAAGATGCGGATGGCGGGGTATGGGCTGTCATGATCACAGACAATGAGGCTACAGTACCAACGGTAGAGGATCTTATTGAGGCAGGTGTCCTTCTTGATAGTGAGAAAGCTCAGGTCACAGAGTACGAGACATTTGAGGAAGGACTTGTACGTCTGAGCTCGGCGCTTGCAGAGAAAATGGTATCCATTCTCTATACATGGGGACCTGAAAGCCTGATGGGCGTCTATCAATATGATGGAGAGGAAGGAAAATATGCCATGGCAGCTTTCGTCCCCGCAGAAAAACAATCATCCCTTGATGCCCTTTCCTCCTTCCTTCTGGGAAATATTGAGTGTCAGGAAATGATTATGAGTCTTGAGGAGATGATGGAAGAGTGAGAAAATGCCTACTTTTCCTCATTTCAGTTGTGTGATACTATCCCCGGTGGAGGAAAACGCTATGGATGAAGGCGGCAGTATAAACCCTTTGCCTGAAAAAGCAGAAGTTGAATTCAAGGCCTTCATCGCCCTCTTGTGAGAATGTGATCCGAAGGCCCGGGAGAGCCATATGATCACAAAGAGAACAGATTTAACCCCTAATCAGAAATATACCTGGATTGACTGCAGGGAGATTGATAAGGAAGATATCTCGATACTCACAGATGAGTATCTCATTTCCTCTGAGCTCCTTGCAGATATCATGGATGCTGACGAGCAGAGCCGTATTGAGAAGGAAGATGACTACACAGTTATAATCTGCCGTCTTCCCTCTTCTGAGGAAGATGAGGATAAGCCCCTGGAAAGGACCACGATTCCTCTCGGCATGGTGCTCTATCCTGACAAGATAATAACGATCTGCCGTGGCGACAGCGTCGTCATCGATGACTTTGCACGCCGCAGATCGAGACAGTGCCCTGTTGAGACCAAGGAAGGCTTCGTGATTTCCATCCTTGGCCGGGCTGCTCTTGTATACATCAGGTTCCTCAAGTACATAAACAGGCAGAAGGACCTTGTCGAGGAACAGCTTCATCAGTCAATCATGAATTATGAGCTTATACAGCTCCTGCAGATTCAGAAGTCGCTTGTCTATCTCACAACGGGTCTTACCGATAACGAGGTGTTGCTGGAAAAGCTTCAGAAGACGCCGTATTTCAAGCTCACAAGTGAGGAGGAACTTGAATTCCTTGAGGACAGCATCACGGATAACAAACAGGCTATCGCAATGGCCAACATCTATTCAGATATCCTTACAGGAACGATGGATGCCTTTGCCTCTGTTATCGGAAACAATATGAACGTCATCATGAAGAGGCTGACTGTGATATCCCTCTCGCTGATGTTTCCTACATTCATCACAGGATTCTTTGGCATGAATGTGACAATTCCTGGAATGGATGGGAACTGGGCCTGGCTTTTTCTCCTTCTCCTTTGTGGACTTGCAGCTCTTGTCGGTACCATCATAATTTCCGGCAGCAGAAACCGCTCTGTGATCAGGGCAGGACTGGGGGAGAAGAGATCCAAGAGGAAGAAGCACGAACCGCATTCTCCCTCAGAGATCAAGTATCTCAGGCGCAAGCGGCATTCACTTGAAGGGGATGACTGATCATTTCAGGACTCTTATCAGATATCCTTTAAGATATTCGCTTTCAGGGAAGGAGAGGCGTACAGGATGGTCCTCTCCTGCACTGAGTGTGTGAAGTATCTGGATCTCGCAACCTGCATCCGTTGCAGCCCATCCAAGCATCATGCGGAAATCGTCCCTTGTCATTGCCCCGGAGCAAGAGTATGTTGCTATGATGCCTCCATTCCTGATCTTCATCATTGCCACCCTGTTCAGGTCCTTATATGCTTTCATCGCATTCTCAAGCGCGCTTTTCGTCTTCGCAAGCTTCGGCGGGTCCAGGATCATCATGTCATATTTGCCGTCCTCGCTTGCACGTATGAAGTCAAAGGCGTCGCTGGGTGTTATACTCACGCGGTCTCTTGAACCTTCGGGGAGCGTCTTTTTGTCCTCGTTGAGGTGTATTTGGTAGAGAAGATGGCGAAGTGCGCTCTCGGATGAATCCACAGCATCTACTGAGAGGGCTCCGTTTTTAAGGGCATGGAGGGTGAAAGAGCCCGTGTATGAGAAGAGATCAAGAACCGTCTTTCCCTTTGCGTAATGTCCTGTTATGACACGGTTATCCCTCTGGTCGCAGTAGAAACCCGACTTCTGTCCCTTTCCCGGCGCTGCCTCATACCATATTCCGCTTTCAATGAAACGTACGTTTTCCCGGTTCTCGTCCTCCTTCGTCTCCTCACCATTCCTGAAATGCCTGACGCGCTCTTTAAGTCCTTCAATGCCCGCAAACTGCCTGTCAGTGACAGCTTCGATGATGGACGGGTTCAGCATGGCTGTGAGCTCTGAGGCAACTACTGGGAGGAATGTGTCTGCAAAGCGCGAAGAGATGAGTATGCGTATCTCCTTGCCATATGCATCACAGGCAAAGCCCGGAAGGAAATCCGCCTCTCCATGTATGAGACGGAAGGCCGTGGTGTCTGGAAGCGAGAAGAATTCCTTTCTTCTGAACACCGCCTCTCTTACAAGCTTTCTGATAAAGTCATCTCCTGTTTTCTCCTTCTTGTTCCAGCTCATGAGACGGAGTGAGATGTGGCTTTCCTCATCATACCAGCCATATGCGATGAACATGCCGCTCTTTGATACGACTTCAGCCCAGTCCGGGCCTGTATAAGATGGCTCCACGCTATCCATTGCTCCTGAGAATACCCATGGATGATGGCGCCTTGGAGCTTTGTCCTTTCCTTCCTTGATAGTTATTCTGTACATAGCCGCATCGTACAGTGAGTGGAAGCGGTGTGCAAGGTGGTCAATGAAACATATAATCAGGGCTATGAAGACAGCATTCTTTGATCTTGATGGAACACTTTTCGATACCCTTCCGGATATCAGGAAGGCAATGAATTACGCGCTCTCTGCATACGATGGGGAAAAGGCAACAGCGGATGAAGTGAGACGGTATGTGGGAAGAGGATTGCATCGTGCACTGTCGCTGGCTGCAGCGGAAAAGAACCCTAAAGGACTCGATGAGGATGAGTTTGAACTTATGTTTCAGCTGATGGTATCAGCGTATGAAAAGCATCCTGTTGATGAGACAAGGCCATACCCCGGGATACCGCAGCTTCTTGGCAATCTAAAGAGCAGGGGGATAAAGCTTGGAATCGTATCCAATAAATCGGACTCCATCGTGCAGGAAATCGTTTCCTCTCTCATGCCCGGTGTCTTTGATTTCGTTATGGGCGAAGGGAGAGGCTTTCCTCTGAAACCTGATCCTTCGGGACTTCTTTATGGCATCAGGGAAACGGGGGGATGCATAGAGGAGGCTGTCTATGTCGGTGACAGCGAGGTGGATGCCGAGACCGGGAAGAGAGCCGGGGTCAGGACACTTATCGTATCCTACGGTTTCCGAACCCGGGCAGAACTGGAGAAATCCGGAGTTTCTGTCTCTGCAAACAGCGTAGAGGAACTCGATGAATTGATGAAGACACTCTGCTGATGTGCTAGAATAGTGGAAAAGGAGTAAAGAATGGAATTCACCGAGAAGATGAAAAGTGATGTCCTTGCTGCTGCAAGGGAATATATAGCCTCTGAGACAGAAGAGGTTTTCAGCAGGGAAGTTGAGAATGCCGTGGAACTCGGCGACTGGGAAGGCCTCTATGACCGTTTCTATACATCCCTCGCTTTCGGAACTGCCGGTATGAGGGGCATGATAGGAGGAGGAACGAACCGCATCAACACATTCATGGTCCGCAAGGTCACGCAGGGCCTTGCTGATTACCTCAATGCTTCAGTTTCCGATCCATCCGTTGTAATCGCATACGACTCCAGGCTCTTCTCTCCACAGTTCGCGCTTTCTGCGGCAAAGGTCCTTGCAGCAAACGGCGTGAAGGTCTACCTGTATGACTCACTCCGGCCTGTGCCGATGCTCTCATTTGCCGTACGTTATATGAAGTCTACTGCCGGTATCGTCGTGACAGCGTCTCACAATCCTTCGAAATACAATGGGTACAAGGTTTACTGGTCCCATGGTGGCCAGGTGACACCTCCTCATGATATTGAAATCGCAAAGCGTGCGAATGCTGTCAGAAGCTGTGATATAAAAGATGGGGATGAGAGTGCTCTGCGTTCTTCCGGATTATTGCAGAGCGTGCCTGAAGCGGTTGATGAGGCATATTACAGCATGGTGAAGGCTTCCCTGAGGCGTCCTGAGCTCATAAGCAAATCCTCAATAAAGGTTGCATACACACCTCTCCATGGTTCTGGAAACAAACCTGTTCGTCATATGCTTTCTTCCCTTGGCATTGAATGCCATGTCGTGAAGGAGCAGGAGGAGCCGGATGGAAGTTTCCCGACAGTGAAGCTGCCGAACCCGGAAAGCGCAGAGGCCATGCAGCGCGTGATTGAGCTTGGAAAGGAAATCAAGGCAGATATCGTCATCGGTACAGACCCCGATGCGGACAGGCTCGGCATAGCGATTCCGACAGATTCATCGAAGACCGATTATCTTCTTCTGACAGGTAATCAGATTGCAACACTGCTTGTGGATTATCTTCTCACCACAGCACATGAGATGAAGAGGGAAGGTACGCCATTCGTTGCAAAGAGCCTTGTGACCACGGACCTTGTACGCAAGATCACGGAAAAGAACGGCGGTGTATGCAAGGATGTCCTCACAGGCTTCAAGTACATTGCAGAAGAAATTGACAGAATCGACAGGGGTGAGAATCCCGGTGTCTATTTCCTCTTCGGCTGCGAGGAAAGCTATGGCTTCCTGACTGTCACGAGCGTTCATGACAAGGATGCTGTCTCCTCTGCAGTCGCAGCTGTTGAGATGATGTGTTATTACGCTTCGAAAGGCATTACGCTTCAGCAGCGGCTCGATGCCATATATGCAAGCTATGGCTATTCAACCGAAGTTGTCTTCTCTGCAGATTACGAAGGTGCGGAAGGCAAGGAGAAGATGAAGGCTATAATGGCTTCCATGAGAGCCTTGAAAAAGGGTGAGAAGCTTGTGAACAGAGAGATTGCATCTGTCGAGGATCTTCTTGGAGAGAATACAGGATTCCCGAAAGCCGATGTGATCATCATAAGATTCGTAAGCGGTGAGAAGCTCGTTGTACGGCCTTCAGGAACAGAGCCGAAGATCAAGTACTATCTCTTCCTCTCGGAAGGAAGCGATGGAAGAAAAGCGCTTGAGGAGAAAGTCGGCGAGATCAAGGCGGAGTTCCAGCGGGCTCTTTGATGAAAATCTATTTCATGAGAAGGAGGGGAGAGGCACTTGTCCTCTCCTCAATCAATCCTGAAATGTTTTCTTCTGAGACTCCGGAGCGTGTTGTCATAAAAGCAGCCGGTCCTCTTTCCGAGATGGAAGCGCTCTCTGCCCGGAGAGAGATACGACGTTTGTTCTCTGTCGCATTCTGCAGATGGAGGCAGGAGAAAAGCTATATACCGCGCTTCCTGCTGTCATCTGCACTTTTTCTCTTTCTCTATCTTTTTTTCTCCGTTGTCATTCCCGATCCTATCCCTATGCTTGATGAGATAGTCTTTGCATTTTTGGGAGGAGCTGCTCTCTTTATAATTCTCTCCCGGCTTGATGAGAGGTCTGCATTTGTAAAGGCGAAGATGGCTGAGCTTGATGAGGAGATTGAGAATGCTTCAGTAACCGTTACTGATGAAATGATGGCGATTGAGGAGTACTATGAATCGCTCTATTCCTATTCCCTGATGGAGACAGCTTCCATGGTTGCGCATCACACGCTCCCTCCATTCACTCACAGCGATATTCCCTGGCTCCAGGATTTCACAGCATCGCTTTTTTCACATCTTAAAAGCGCAGACAGCGGCATAGAAAGGACTCTCAGGAGAATCGAAAGGGATGGAGGAAGCAGAAAGACTGTGTCATTCCTGCTTCGTCAGGTATCATCAGGTTCTCTCGATATCCTCGACCTATCGCTTTATATTTCACTTTCCTCTGCAGTTTTCAACCGATAATACGCCACAGCGCGTATTATTTATATGGCGTATCTATCTGTAATAGCCGCATCCTATCTGATGTGGTTCTATCCGGAATTCTTCTCCCGTCCTCTTTTAGTCTTTCCTTCATTGGTGGCAATCTCAATGATTTTCCTGATGGAAAAGCGCGAGGCGGGTTTTCTTGTCATCGTATCCCTTGTTTTTCATGTAGCAGTCTCGGCACTCACAGTTTCCCTGCCATCTGTATCATTTGAAGGAAATAACGGTATGGCAATCCGTGGCACTGTCATACAGGACAGCCAGATAAAGAGCGGAAGGCGGTTCGGCTGCCGCCTCCTTTTAGATACGGTTATCGATGAGCGCGATTCCGTGTTCGAGGGCAGAGGAAGTGTCTTCGTGATGCTGCCACCAGCAGATTTCTATTACGGTGACAGAATCGAGGCCCGCGGTGATATGAACGGTGACGTTTTCTATGCAGAATCCGCACGTCTCCTGAGAAGGCCGTTTCTCTCTTCAATCAGGGCAGGGGTCATAGGGTTCGTTAAATCACGCTTCATTCCACTCTCGGATGCGGGGGAACTTGCTTCTCTTCTTGTTCTCGGGACAGGAAGCAATGGAGAATTCCCGCTTTCTTCCCTTGCAAGAAGCTCTGGTCTCTCGCATGTGCTTGCGCTCTCTGGAATGCACTTGTCAATCATAGCCATGATTCTGCGTCCTCTGCTGCACTTTCTCTGTGGCAGAAGAAAAGGAGAGATTGTCCTTTCTCTTGTGCTTTTCCTTTTCTCTTTCCTTTCTGGCTGGAGGCCTTCGCTTCTGAGAGCCTTTATATTCCGGATGGCCATGAAAAGAATGGGGAAGGAGATGGCTTTCATTATCTCATTCGTTCTCCTTCTTGTCCTCTCTCCATCATCTGCGCTCGATCTGGGGGCTCTTTACAGCTTCCTGTCGCTGGGAGGGATATTTCTCCTTTCGGAACCTCTTTGCAGAGCCATGCGTTTTTTCCTTCCCATTCCTTATTCCTTTGCAATCTCAGTCGCGGCTTCTCTCTCCGCGCTCATATTCTCAATCCCCCTTACGATTGCAGTTTTCGGAGATTATCAGCTGGGATCTGTCATCACGTCTTTTCCGTTTAATGCAGCTATTTCCCTTTATATGATTCTTTCCCTTATCGTCATAGTCTTCCCATTTTCAGGGAAGCTTCTTGAAGTTCTTTTCGTGTTCATCAGGAAAGGCTTCGAGCTTGCCGGAGCAATCCCTGAATCCAGTGGAATCATTCCGTATATCATTTTTGTTATCATCACGCTCATGCTTCTATCCTCCGGTTTCATTCTTGAAAAATGCACTGTGGTAAAAAAGTAATGCTATCTGCTATATTCAATGATATGTGGAATCTGAATTACAGCAGTACCTCCGAGATTGCAGAAGTCCTCTCTTCCCATAGTCTGGCGATGACCAAGAAGTTCGGTCAGAACTTTCTCATATCTCCAGAGGCAAGGGAGAGAATCGTCTCTCTTATAAAACCGCAGGAAGGGGATGAGATCTGGGAGATAGGACCTGGGCTTGGAGCCATCACGCATCTGCTTCTTTCAAGGGGAGCTTCGGTGAAGGCATTCGAGATCGATCATGGTTTTGCCGCCATTCTCCGCAGCGAGGCTTTCGCAGATGAGGATTTCACTCTTATAGAAGGGGATGCGCTTGAAACGCTCTTTTCCCTTCCGCCGACGTTCTCGTCCATAGTCGGGAATCTTCCATACAATGTCGGGTCGGAGATCATCGCAAGGCTTATCGAGAGAGTTTATCTTCCTCCTGTGATGGTATTCACCCTTCAGAAGGAAGTCGCAGACAGGATGGCGGCAACGCCAGGCTCTCCTGATTATTCATCATTCTCTGTTCTCACACAGCTGGATTACATCAACACGCGTGCATTCATCATCAAAGCAGGCGCATTTTATCCGGCTCCGAATGTGGACAGTGCCGTGGTTGTGATGAAGCGAAGGAATGAAAGCCTTGTTCCTCCTGATGAGCGCACATTGTTTCTTTCGATGGTCAGGGCGCTTTTTTCCCAGAGACGGAAAACCATCCGCAACAATCTCCTTTCATCAAAAGCCTACTCATCCAGAGGAAAGGAATTCATAGAAAAAGCATTTGCCTCTGCCTCTCTTTCCGGAAACGAGAGGGCTGAGAAACTGAGCTTTGCGGAGCTGATTGCCCTGATGAGGGCGCTGGAAGCATGAAAAAAGGGACCCGCAGGTCCCTTCGTGTGAGCTTGTTTCTATTAAAGAGCTCCGGCCTGAGCCAGTGTGATTGCTGCTGTTACGACAATATCCTCTACCGAGCAGCCTCTTGAGAGATCCGAAACCGGCTTTGCAAAACCCTGGAGAATAGGTCCATATGCCTCTGCTCCCGCAAGGCGCTGTACAAGCTTGTATCCGATGTTTCCTGCCTGAAGGTCAGGGAAGATGAGAGTATTAGCATGCCCTGCAACCGTCGATGTCTTTGCTTTGAGTGCTGCTACTTCAGGGACAATCGCGGCGTCGAGCTGAAGCTCACCATCAACTTCAAGATCCGGGCACTTTTCCTTGACAATAGAAAGCGCTGCTGTGACCTTATCAATCAGCTCGCCCTTTGCAGATCCCTTTGTAGAGTATGAGAGAAGGGCCACCTTGGGTTCTGTTCCGAGGAATGTGCGGCAGGATGCTGCTGATTCCTCTGCAATCTCAGCAAGCTGTTCAGCTGTCGGGTTAGGAATCGTCGCGCAGTCTGCGAAGATGAATGCTCCATTGTAACCATACTGTGTTTTGTCTGTTGCCATGACAAAGCAGGAGGAAGCACTCTTGATTCCAGGTTTGCACTTGATGATTGTGAATGCTGCTCTGAGAACATTCGCTGTTGTGGACTCTGCTCCAGCAACCATTGCATCAGCGTATCCGAGGTGTACCATCATCGCACCCCATCTGAGCTCATCTACGATATCAGCAAGGGCCTGTTCCTCGGTCATTCCCTTATGCTTTCTCATCTCATAGTACTCATGTGCGAATTCAGCTTTCTTGTCGGAAGCTTCAGGATCACTGATCTCGATACCATCCAATGATACGCCCAGTGAAGCAGCATTAGCCCTGACTTTCTCCTCGTTTCCTACGAGTGTCACGGAAGAGGCAAGTCCCTCATCTACGATTTTTCTTGCTGCATGTACTGTTCTTGGTTCAAGGCCTTCTGCAAGAACAAGCTTCTTTGCAGCTTCTTTTGCAAGCCCCTTCATTTTTTCAGCGAATGTCATCTTATATTTCTCCTTTGCATTGGATTCAGTCTATATAAAGATATTATCTCCAAACAGGAGATGAGTGAAGACTAAGTGTGCTATTATACAGCCTATGCGCATAGAAGATTTTGAGATAAGAAAAACGGGCAAGGACAGCTGCACCGTTCTGCAATATAAAGGAGAAGGTGAGGATCTTGTCATTCCGTCTGTGATTGGAAAGTATATCCCGGTCTCTGTCGAGGCCACACTGCTGAAGAAGGGAAACAAGGTTAAAAGCATAACGATTCCTGCATCTGTGGACAGAATCGATGACGGCCTCTTTCCTTCTCTGAAGAATATAGAGGCGTTCAATGCTGATAAGGCATCGCGCTCATTCTCGTCTGAAGATGGAGTTCTTTATGACAGTTCACGTTACAGCCTTCTCTTTTATCCTCCCAGGAAAACCGGGAGCGTGTTCATAGCTCCGAAGAAGCTCGGGCGTGTTGCAAGGACCGCATTCTGCTGTAAGGTTCATTTCAAGGAGTTCCATTACTCATCAAAGCTTGAGGAGTTCCAGGCCCTGCCTTCGGAGTGCCCGGAGCTTGAGGCCTTCATTCCATCAGATGATGCAGATGATCATGAAGGCGTGCTGATAAAGGGCAGAAAGCTTCTTTTCTATCCTCCGAAGGCCGGAGGGAAGGCTTATTCGATTCCTGATGGCATCGAGGAGATTGTCTCCGTTTCCTCCGAGCCATTTTTCCCCGAGAGCGTGAAAACCGTATATGCCCCGGCAACACTAAGAAAAGGACTTGAGAATGCTCTTGGAAATGCAGAGAAAGTCGAAGTGGAAAACCGCTCACAGTTCTACAGATCCGTCGATGGTGTCCTCTATTCCTGGAAGCGCGTGCTTCTCTCTTTCCCGGGAAGGATGGGAAAGGATGTGTATATTACACCATCAGGGACTGACCGTATCGGAGAGGGGGCGTTCCGTGGCTCCAGGGTTCATACTCTCGTGCTGTCTGAAGGAGTCAGCGCGATAGGGAACAATGCTTTCGAGAGAAGCGAGATATCCACACTGATAATCCCATCATCCGTGACAGACATAGCTCTCCATGCCCTTTATGGCGCGGAGAAGCTCCGGCGCGTGATAGTTGAGAAAGGCAGCGTCGGGGAGATATTCCTTCGCGGAGAAAACCGCGGCGATATCATGGAGGTGCATCCTTCGCTTTTCTGATTGCTTATCCTGCCCGAAAGAATGTATCCTCTCGCTATGAAAGCTGCAGTATACGGACTTGGAAGATTCGGCTCATTCTGGGCTGAATGTTTATACAAAGCAGGTTGTGATGTGATCGCGTACTCCCGCTCGGAGCATGAAATGCCAGAAGGAGTGGTCAGAGCTGGTGAGGATGAGGTGCTTAATGCCCCATATCTCTTTTTCTGTGTGGCAATCTCCTCATTTGAGGAGGTGCTGAAGAGAGTCGGAGGGAGAATCGGTAAGGATACGGTTGTCATGGACACATGTTCTGTGAAAATTCTGCCATCTGCATGGATGAAAGAATACATCCCGTCCGACAGGACAATCATCGCAACGCATCCGATGTTCGGCCCTGATTCAGGAAGAAACGGACTTGACGGACTTCCGATAGTCATGTGTCCTGTCTCTCCAATAGGAGAGGAGTATGGTAAGATGAGGGCTTTCTTCGCCTCGATGGGGCTGGATGTGCTGGAAATGAGCGCGGAAAAGCATGATGAGGAAGCTGCATACTCCCAGGGAGTCACGCACTTTGTTGGCCGTACACTCAGCCAGATGGGCATGAAACCCACACCCATTGCCACTCAGGGATACAGGAACCTGATGTCCATCGTCGAGCAGACATGCAATGACCCGCTGCAGCTTTTCTATGACCTCCAGCGGTATAATCCGTATGCGAAGGAAATGCGTCTCTCGCTTCAGGTTGCAATAGAAAAGGTATTGAACGCGCTCAGGAGAGAAGAAGGTTGAATGTTTATATCTATACATTAGGATGCCGGCTGAACCAGGCGGAAAGCGAGGCGATTGCCGACAGCTTTTCCCGTCAGGGCTTCTCGATGTCAGATGGCCGGGACGCAGATCTTGTCATCGTGAACTCCTGTACCGTCACGCAGAAGGCCGAGCAGAAAGCCAGAAGGATGATCAGGCTCTTTTCAAAGCATGCCGAGGTGATAGTCACCGGATGCTATGCTGCTGTGAATCCTGAAGAAGTAGGGGCTTTGTCAGAGAGGGTTACGGTGTTCTCACTGAAAGAGAAAGCTTCCCTTCTTTCGCTTCCCGCGCATATCTCCCTTGCTCTGGATTCCGGACTGTCTCTTCATGAGGCGATAGAGTCATTCTCTTTCCGCAGCTCGGATCCCTTTGCCTTCGATGCATCTTCGTTCCAGTATCATTCAAGAGCATATCTGAAGGTGCAGGATGGCTGTGACAACCACTGTGGCTACTGCCGTACAACAATTGCGCGAGGCGATTCTGTCTCCCTTCCTGCTGAGTCTGTTGTTGAGAGGGCGCTGAAACTGGAAGCTGAGGGCTTTCATGAGATAATGCTTACAGGTGTGAACCTCACCATGTACGATCATGAAGGTGCCGGTCTTGGTGGTCTTGTTGAGAAGCTTCTCTCTTCTCTGGGCAGCGGCATGAGAATACGGCTTTCATCCATGGAGCCAGATCATGTCGATGACCGCCTTCTTGATACGCTCAGTGACTTCAGAATGCAGCCTCATTTCCATATTCCGATCCAGTCTGCATCTGACAAGGTCCTTCAGAGGGCAATGAGAAGGTATTCAATCAGCCATGTGGATTATATATTGTCCCGTATCAGAAAGCTGAAGGATGATCCTTTCATTGCTTGTGATGTGATCGCAGGCCTTCCCGGTGAGGGTGAGAAGGAGTTCATGGAAACCTATGATTTCCTCTCTTCTCATGACTTTGCGGCAATGCATGTCTTCCCGTATTCCCCGCGTCCCGGCACACCACTTTATGGTGCAAAGGACAGATGCGAGGAGAGGGTGAGGGACAGCCGGGCCGAAAAGCTCAGAAAGCTTTCCGCGGCACAGAGCAGGGCATACCTGGAAAGGCAGCTTGGAAAGACTGTGGAAGTCCTTGCAGAAAAAGATGAGAGCGGAACGACCGGAAACTATCTTAAAGCCCGGATACTGCTGCCAGAAGGACGCAGCGCGATATCTGGGATGATTTACAAGGGCAGGATAACAGCTATCGATCCCGTTACCGTAAGTGTTGGCTTGTAGGCTCGATTGAGATATCCGTATTGGCATTTCTGACAACCGAGTGCGGCGGGATGTTCTGCGTGATCATCGTGCCGGAATAGATCGTGCTATTCTTTCCTATCGTGATGTCCCCGAGAATAGTGGCATTTGCATAGATCCAGACTCCATCCTCAATCGTAGGATGCCTCTTGCGTCCACCAAGGGATGCGCCATGATCCTCCACTGAGAGCGCACCGAGGGTGACTCCATGATAGAGCTTGACGGAACAGCCAATGACTGTCGTCTCTCCGATTGAGACTCCTGTGCCATGATCGATGAAGAAGCTTTCTCCGATAGTCGCCCCTGGGTGGATATCGATTCCGGTCTCTGAGTGCACTGCCTCACTCATCATTCTCGGAAGAAGTGGAATACCAAGCGTATGCATTAAGTGAGCGACCCTGTGCACCGCCATGGCTTTCATGTAAGGATAGCAGAGAATTACCTCATGCACGGAAAGAGAGGCGGGGTCTCCCCTGTATCCGGCTTGGGCATCCGTCTTGAGTATTCTGCGTATCTCTGGAAGCTTTCCGGCAATCTTGTCAGCATACTCTGCGGCTTTCCTGTTTCCTTCCTCTTCGCCAAGTTCATCATTCTCATATCTCAGGGCCAGGGATATCGAGTCATAGATGAGATGCATGGTGTTTTCCATCTGATACTGTACGGCATTTCTCAGTCTCTTCGGATTATCACCGAGGTGACCGGGAAAGAACAGCTTCATGAGGCAGCTGTTGAGTGTGATGATATCTTCCATGCATGGAAGGGGACAGTTCTTCCTTGAGAAATCCGCATTCTTTGTCCTTTCAAATGAATCAAGGAATGGATCTATGAATCTGCTGGGATCGTACATAGCCAGAATTATGTTCTTCTTTTCCTCTGGTGGCAATATTCAGGATATAATGAGGCCATGAAGGACAAAGAGGAAAAGATGCTCAGGATGCTTTCAGAGGGAAAGGTTCCGGAAAAAGAGGATCTGGGACTTGGAAAGGAGGAGTTTGTCCTTCTTGTCTCGAAAGCCCTGGCCGAAGATCTTATTTCCGGCGTGTATGTCTCCTTCTGCGACAATGAAAGCACTGCATCTTTATTATCTCAGGCCGTCCTTACTGATAAGGGTAAGGAGAGAATCAGGCGTAGAGTCCCGTTCTTCCGCTTCAGACGCTGAAGACCCCTGTTCATTCTGCTTTCCTTGCGATAAGATTATCGGGCTATGCTGGAATTCGAGAAGAAAGATTTTGCCAAGCTCTTAAAACATGGTGCCCTTGAAGGCCACAGGTGGATGAGAAATACAGATTCCACCGCAGTCAGAGTCTATGACAGGAATCTTGCATCTTTTCCCCTTACAATTGATTTCTATGGTCCATATGCTCTCGTCGTCGATTACCAGGACGGAGGGATGGGCGATGATGACAGAATCGTTGCGCTCGACCTCATATCCCGCTATATGTATGTGGAACATGAGCGGATCATATGGAAGGAACGTAAGAAGAGAGAAGGGCGTGAACAGCATGAGAAGAGCGATGACTCTCTCCGTATCGACGTTAAGGAGAACGGGCTTGTTTTCGAAACCGAGCTCAGAAGCTATACCGATACAGGTCTTTTTCTTGATCATGCAATAACACGCTCAATGGTCCGTGATATGTCTGCCTCGATGCGCGTTCTCAATCTTTTCTCATACACGGGATCATTTTCAGTCTATGCAGCAGCCGGGGGAGCAGAGAGTGTCGTCTCTGTAGATCTCTCGAATGTGTATACAGCATGGTGCGAGCGGAATCTGGAGAAGAACGGTTTTCTGGATGCGGGGAAGTACAGATCAGTTGCTTCCGATGCAAAGAGCTATCTTCAGAAGGCTTATGAGAACTCTGAGCGGTATGACTTGGTCATATTCGATCCTCCCGCATTCTCCAATTCCCATAAAGCTGATGACTTTGATGTTCAGAAGGATTATCTGGAATATCTTTTCATGATCAGCCGCATACTCGCTCCAGGCGGCTGTGTGGTGTTCTCTGAGAACCTCAAGGATTTCAGTTTCGCAAAGACACAATTGAAACCATATTGGAAAACAGTTGAGATAACGGGTGATGTCCATGCCCAGGGTTTCTCCGTAAAGAGAAGCGGACTAAGGGTATGGCTCTTGAAGAAGACGGCGGAGATGAAGGAAATCAAGGAAAAGTACGCCGAGAAGAAGAGAAGAAGAATGGACGAAGAGAAAGCAGAGAGACTGTCTTTTGCAGAGACAGATGGTGTGGAGGCAAGAGAGCCTCAGAAGGAAGAGACTGCCGGAGAGAGAAGAGAAGAAAGGCGCCCATATGAAAGAAGGGACAACGGCAGAGGTGGAAGAGGCTCATATGAAAGACGTGGCCGTGATGACTGGAGAGGCCGTGACAGGGATAGAAACCGTGACCGTGGTTATGACCGTCCTCGCCGCTATGATGATGAGTATGAGAGAAGACCGCGTTACAGTGACAGGGAGAGAGACTGGGACAGGCCACGTTATCGTGATGACTTTGACAGACGGGATTGCCGTGATGGCTATCGCTCGGATCGTCCTCGCTACCGCGATGATTACGAGAGGCGTGAGCGCCGCCCTTATGGTGATAAGGAAAGCTACAGACAGCGCGAATCATGGCCAGGAAGAAGGGATGATGATCGTGGTTTCTCCCGTTCATCCCGCCGTCGTGACTGGGATAATGACACCGGTCGCATGTATCGCAGCGAAAGGGACCGCAGGGAGCCGAGATACTCCGAGACCGGAGAGGACAGGCGTCCATTCGGTGAAAGAGGCGAAAGGCGCAGGAGAAGCGCTCCCAAGCCATACGGCTACGACTCATTCATGATCACGAAAAACCGTGATACTGCAGATGTCGGCTGGTTGAAGAATACGGAAATCCGTGACGATGGCGATAACAGCTGATGATTTGGCTGACGGCCTCATGTCCGATGGGCGTGAGGCCATAGTTTTGTCACCATGCAATGAAAATCAAGGATTCTAACGTTTCCCGATGGCTCTTCTCATCTTTGCTTCTATAGCAAATATGTTTATGAGCAGGATAATAAGTATATATGGAGGGAAGAAATTCATTGAGATATTCCGGCCGAGTATCCCGAAAACTGCAGGGAGAAGAGCGCTTCCGATATATGCTGAGCTCATCTCCAGCCCCATGATCCTTGCCGAGTATTCCCTGCCGAAGAACTCAGGCGTCTGATGAAGCATCGTAGGGTATATCGGGCCAAATCCAAAGCCAAGGAAGAACATGGTATAACCTGCGAATCTTTCAGGAACGAGGATTACAAGAAGTATTCCTATGAGTATTGAGGCCTGCGAGATTCTGATCATAAGCTTGCCTGGCATGCGATAGGCAATGAGTCCTGATACAATCCTTCCGGCTGTTATTCCCCAGAAAAGAAGGCCTGCAGCTGCGGCGGCTGAGCTCTCAGAGAACCCTTTTATGCTTACAAGAAAGGTAGGGGCCCAGAGTATTGAAGACTGTTCCATCGCGCAGTATGAAAGAAATCCAAGCATTGCAAGGACAGCACCTTTCTGGTGAATGGCTTCTGAAAGAGATGATGTGTTTTTCTCGGTTTTCGGTTTCTCGCTGTTCTGCGTTATGCTGCTTTCTCCTGCTTTTACCCAGAGCCTGTGCGAAAGCAGTACAAGAATACAGATCACGCTCTGCATGCTTCCGATAGTCATGTATCCGTTACGCCAGGACATTCCGTTTGCAAAGAAGTATGACAGCAGGAAAGGACCTACAAGCGTTCCGATTCCCCAGAATGCATGCAGGAAGTTCATTGCCCTTGCCTTGTAGTGAAGAGCGACATAGTTATTTAGACCTGCATCCACGGCCCCGGCTCCTGCTCCGAGAACGAGAGCTGCGGCAATAAGGACGGGGAAGGAGTGAATCAGGGAGAAGGCAATAAGCGCCAGGGCTGTGCAGGCTATGGAAACTACAGTGATGCTCCATGTGGATAGCTTCTCATTGACCTTTGCGTATATAAGGCTTGCCAGGGTTGTGCCAAGGCTGCAGGTGATTGAAATGATGCCGGCATATGATACAGGAACACCGAAATCTGAGAACATCATCGGCCATGCAGCTCCCAGCATTGAATCAGGAAGGCCTAAAGAGATGAATGCAGCATATATGACAACAAGAAGCAGAAATGAGAACATGGCCAGAGTCTAGCACCTTGGCTGCTGTATGAGAATCCATGAAAAGCCGATTACATGATGAATCCGGACATAGTACGCTCTGTTATCGATGATTTCCTTCAATATGTTGCAAATTCACGACTTGGATGTTATTCATTTTATATGATCGGGCATGGGATGACTGCAGAGGAGAAAACTGTAGGCGAAAACGCCGGGGCTTCCTGGGATTTCTCGGAAAGCGCAGAGCTGATTGTCGCCCGATGCCGCTCTCTGAGAGTGCTTGCCTCCGATGGCTTCCAGGCTTTCACGCTCCGTGAGGGCGAGGGTGTGTTCATTCCTCCCCGGACAGTGTCTGCAGTCGTTGCCGCCTCAGAGAGTGCCGTGATCCACCGTATTTCATTTCCACTGTCCCTTATCTGGGGAGATGAGAACAGTGCCGTGTACAGAAAATACTCAGAACCGCTTCTTTCCCTCTGCGCAGCCGTCTCTCTTTCACCCGGAGCCGCAAGAAAGGCAGAGGAGGCGTATGCTGTACTTTCGGAAAAAGCATATTGCTATGAGCTTATTGCACGGAATCTCATTACCGAGGTGCTTGTAACGGTCCTTGTTGAGAATGAGGGCTCTGCGTCTCCGTCAAGCGGATACGCAAATGAGAGAATCCTGGCGATGCTGACATTCATCAAGGAGCATTACAATGAGAATATAAGACTTGGTGACATTGCCAGAGCGGTGAATGTATCAGAAAGGGAGTGCCTGAGAAGCTTCAGGAAGGCCCTTGGAACATCTCCTGTGCAGTATCTGATCGCTTACAGGCTATCAGAGGGTGTGAAGATGCTTGAGAACAGCAATCTGCAGATAGCAGAGATTGCATATAAAACGGGTTTTGACAGCCCTGCTCATTTCTCACGGTCGTTTAAGTCCCTTTACGGCTTTTCTCCGTCCCGATGGAGATCCAGGCTTCTCTGAAAGACCGAGGAAATTTATCACATTAGTACTTCCGAAAGCCTCAATCTCTTCATCTGTGAAAGGGGAATGCTCAAGTATCGAGAAGTACTCGGTATAGGACTCGACTTTAAGAAGATTGACGGAGAAATCAGAGCCGAAGAGTATATGCCTGGTGATTCTCTCCCTCTTCTCGCTTTTCTGATCGTTCAGGTAGGTGCTGAGCTCTTTGTAGAATTCTGCAGAGCAGCCGGAGAATGAGAGGTCTGCATATACATTATCGAAATCCATCATAAGCGAGATGATTGAATAGAACCATGGACTGTCCGGATGATGCCTCAGTCGCGCGGAGATGCTCTGGACATTGCTGCGCTGTGCGATTGCATACTGCTTCCCGAAGTGAGCGAAATCGATTTTCAGCGCAGGGTAGTTCTCAAGCACTGTCCTCCATGATGCAGGATCGGTGTTTGCCCAGGCTTCTTCTGCGGAAACTCCGCGGAATCCCTGATCATCTGCATGCGTTATGATCGGTATTCCTTTTTCCTCACAGAAGGCATAAAGCGTCCTGTTCCTCTCCAGCTTCTCCTTGTCATTAGGCCATGGCCTGAAACCAAGAGGCGGATAAACCTTGATTCCGTAACATGGTTTTGTGTTCTTTTCCCCGCCGGTATGAAAGTGCCTTTCTGTATTCACATACCTGTCGAGAAGTGTCTCCAGAAACTGCATTGTGTGTATTCCGGGATCTATTCCGATGAATGGATAGAACTCGAAAAGTCCATCTGGCCGTCTCTTCCTGTACTCCCTTATTCCCTCAAGCATGGCTTTTGTATATGGGATTACCCTGTCTTCCTGCGGGAGGCTGTAATAAATTTTTTCCATCCTTTCAGGATTCTGGGTGAAGTCCATGATGAGGGGGACCATCAGCAACTTTTCCGCTTCCATTCCACGTATGTGGAAATGCCCGTCGTGGATATACGGAAGAAGGGGAGCATATTCCTTCTTCCGCTCAGATGTGAACATTCCCATGAGGTCATCTTCCATCATCATCAGTGTCTCCCCGATCGGGCGGTCGAATGCTGAGAGCGTGTTTGTCAGCATGTTGAGAAAATTATCTCCCTTCATGACCTGAGGCGTGATGATGTAGTTAGGAGCAGCATTAGCAGACAGGATGCCGGATGCTGAATCATAGAAAGAACTGAAGAAAGCCGCGAAGTTCGGCTCATTCATCGTCATCACATGGAAATGGCAGTCCGAGAAGTACTTCATTGTCATCATAGAGGCGCCTTTTTCAGGCGCCCTCAATCATATTCCCATCTTCATCTTCATCTTTGACCATGAATCTTTGAGCGTCACGGTTCTGTTGAAGACGAGGTGGTCCGGTTTTGAATCCCTGCTGTCAGCCATGTAGTAGCCGTTCCGTATGAACTGGAGATACTCACCAGGCTTTGCAGAAGCGGCTTCTTCCTCGATGATTGCCTCCGGTATGACAATGAGCGAGTCAGGGTTGAGATCATCAAGGTAGTTTCCTGTGGCCTGACCCGGATTCTCAGCTTTGAAAAGCTTGTCATACTGTCTGACTTCCGCTTTTATCGAATGGGATGCAGATACCCAGTGGCTTGTTCCCTTCACCTTTCTTCCATCTGCAGTTGTACCGCCTTTCGATTCAGGATCATAAGTGCAGTGCACGGCAGTTATGTTTCCCTTCTCGTCCTTGTCCACTGATACGGCTGTCACATAGTATGCATGCTTGAGCCTTATCTCATTGCCTGGATAGAGCCTGTGGTATCCCTTTACAGGAACTTCCATGAAGTCCTCTCTCTCTATATACACTTCCCTTGAGAATGCGACCTTATGCGTTCCTGCTTCTGGATCTTCCGGATTGTTCTCTGCTTCGAAGTATTCAACCTTTCCTTCCGGGTAGTTGTCTATGATTACCTTCAGCGGATCGAGTACAGCCATGAGTCTCTTTGCTCTCTTGTTGAGATCCTCGCGCACGCAGAATTCCATGAGAGAGTAATCAACGACTGACTCGACCTTTGCAACACCGACCCGCTGTACGAAATCCTTCATCGATTCAGGTGAATAACCCCTTCTTCTGATACCTGCGATTGTAGGCATTCTCGGATCATCCCATCCTGTGACATAGTTGTTGTTCACGAGATACAGAAGCTTCCGTTTTGACATCAGGAGATAGTTTATGTTCAGTCTTGCGAACTCATACTGATGCGGAGTGTGCTCAATGCCGTCAATCGATGTTGCCCAGTCGTATGCAGGCCTGTGATCCTCAAACTCAAGTGTACATATTGAATGTGTGATGCCTTCGATGGCGTCGGAGATCGGATGAGTGTAGTCGTACATAGGATATATGCACCACTTCTTTCCGGTTCTTGGATGCTCGGCATACTTTATCCTGTAGAGTGCAGGATCTCGCATGTTGATGTTAGGGCTTGCCATATCAATCTTGGCACGGAGAGTGTATGTGCCTTCTGCGAACTCTCCATTCTTCATGCGCATGAAAAGATCAAGATTCTCCTCGATGCTCCTGTCCCTGTCCGGGGAGTTCTTTCCAGGCTCTGTAAGCGTGCCTCTGTACGCCTTCATTTCCTCAGGTGAAAGGGAGTCAACATATGCCTTTCCTTCTTTTATGAGGTTTACGGCTATGCTGAAGAGCTGGTCGTAGTAATCTGATGCATAGTATGTCTTCTCTCCCCAGTCGAAACCGAGCCAGTGAATGCAGTCCTTGATGGAATCAATATATTCCTGCTCTTCCTTCTCAGGGTTCGTATCGTCGAGCCTGAGATGGCATGTTCCGCCATACTTCTCAGCCAGTCCGAAATTGATGCAGATTGCCTTGATGTGTCCGATATGGAGGTATCCATTCGGCTCAGGAGGGAAACGTGTAACGATTTTGTTGCCGGGAACCCTTCCTGCTTTCAGGTCGTCTTCGATGATCCTCTCAATGAAATTGAGCGGCCGCTCTTCTCTGTTTTCCATTTTCACCATCCTTCAGGCCTTCCATAGGGCCCTTTAGAGTTGAAGGCAGTTTATCATAAATGGGCTGTCTTAGAATACCTCGAGAATCACTTCTCCTTTTCCTTTTGCTGCAAGTCCGAATGACGCGGATGTGAGGAATGCATCCTTCTCTATGGAAAGGATTTCCCTGTCATCTGCCGTGAAAACAAGTGTTTTCCCTGTCTTTGTCAGTTTCACCGATGAAACAGGCGTGAAAGGAAGCGATGTCCTGGTGCCGCCGAAAGTGATTACAATCCTCTTGTCTCCGAAAACGATGTACTCATCGGGAGTATGCATCAGTACGAACGCAGTCTTTGCTGTTGCATCCTTTTTAAGGGTTATCTCACCATCCTCACCGATCGTGAAGAACACGGAATGCGCCTTTTCTGAATTGAAGGAGAATGAGTGCAGTGTCGTCTTCAGTGATTCTGGCCTGGAAATCCAGAGAGCCTTTTTTGTATTCATACTGCGATTATAGCCTCCTTGCGGAAAGCAATCTACAAGGATAGACTCATCGTATGATTGCAGTGATTGGCGAAATGGCAGTTTCCTTCACCGAAAAAGATGGAACGTGGAACATGGAATTCTCCGGTCTTGGCTATAAATGGGCATGCCGGCTCAAAGACGAGGGAGAAGATGTTCTTCTCCTGACGGTTCTCCCATATGGAAAAACTGGGAAGATGATGGCGGATGAGCTTGTCTCAAGAGAGATAGTTTTCGATCCGGATATCCATCTTCCTCTCAATCCTGTGATCTCGATAAATGGTGAGTGGTATATGAAATCTTCTTCTGCCATATCGTTGTCTGCAGAGAAGCTTACCGATGCGCTTTCCTATTTCAGCGATATAAAAAGCGTTGTCGTCTCCTCATCCCTTCTTTCATACAACCCATCATCCTCATCAATCCTTGACTCTCTTTCATTCATGTATCCTCAGCCGCGTGTTGCTGTGGACACAGGATGCCTGGAGAGTGCTGTAGGGCAGGATGAGATGATGAAAAGAACGATAAGAGAACTCTCTTCTTCACTCCAGTCGTTCATTGCAACAGACGATAAGAAAGCAATCCTTGATTTCGTCAGATGACACCGAAGTGCCTGAGTGCATAGGCAATTCCATCATCCTCGTTTGACTTCGTGACAAAGCGTGCAGCGGCCTTTGCCTTTTCAGATCCGTTTGCCATGGCAATTCCAAGGCCTGCATCTGCTATCATCCCGGCATCATTGTCCCAGTCACCAAATGCAATTATATCCTTATTATCCATTCCATATTCGGATGCAATAATTTTTATAGCATCTCTTTTATCAACATCCGGGGGAAGAATCTCGAAATTGTTCCAGCTGGAACTTACTACATATGCACTTTCTCCAAGGATTTCTCTCAGCTCTTCCATAAGCCGCGCTTTCTTCTCTGTATCATTGTCCTTTGCAAGGAGTTTGTAAGGATGCTCTCCCGTTACCCTGAAAACCTCGTCAGGGTCAGTGATCGTCATCCGCATACCGCTGTCCCCGCATATCCGCGTCTGAAGATTGTACCATTCGTCATTTGCATCTATTGCATATCGTGTCTCGCAGAATGCAATGAGAGAGGAGACCTTGCCGTTCAGAAATGAAGCTGCCTTTGAGAATGCTTCCGGGCTTATCCTCTTCTCCCTGAGGTATCTTTCCCCATCCTTGATCAGTGCGCCATTGATCGCTGAATAGATTACAGGGATATCCAGCTGCTCTCTGGCCCTGTCTATTCCTGTGATGTAGCGGCCTGAACAGAGAATGATTTTTATCCCGCTTTCATATGCTTTTCTTATCGCTTCAGCTGTTTCTCTGCTTACTGTGAGGTCGTTCCTGAAAAGTGTTCCGTCGATGTCTGAGAAAATGGCTTTGTACATGGCCCGATAATAGCCTTTGCCGTTTATTTGTTGAAGATGTTGCCTGAAAATGGTAAATCCTCTTATGTGAAGCTTGTAAAGATTGCAGCAGTTTTTCTCATATTCCTCCTTGCAGCATGTTCTCAGGAGTACGTCTCTGATTCCCGTATCGCAATGGGGACACTGGTGAGTGTGAGCATGAGCGAGAAGAATGAGGATGATATGGATTCTGTTTTCGATGCAGTCTATGAAATCGAGAAGGAGATCTCATTCCACTCCACGTCTTCATGGATAGGGAGAATAAACAGTAGTGCAGGTTTTTCTCCTGTCCATGTTCCTGAAGATATTTTCCGCCTTATAGAGGATGCTGTGAGCATGGCATATGAGACAGATGGTGTCTTCAATCCTGCAATCGGGCCCCTTTCATCTCTCTGGGCTATGGGGACGGAGGAGGCGAGGGTACCTGAAAAAGAAGAGATTGAGCGTGTCCTTCCTCTCCTTGATTACACTGCCATAGTCCTCGATGAGGATGAGCACACGGTATTCCTGCCTGTGCAAGGCATGGCCCTTGATCTTGGAGGCGTTGGTAAAGGATATGCCTCGGACTGTATCCGCAGCCTTCTTGAAAGCCTGGGCACGGAGAGTGCCATCGTGAACCTTGGCGGCAACGTCCTTGCTTTCGGCTACTCGGGAGATGGAAGTGACTGGAGGATAGGAATCAGGAATCCTTTTGGTGATTCTTCATCGGTTTTCAGAACTGTCGAAGTCCATGATGAGACAGTCATCACCTCCGGGGTCTATCAGCGATATGTGGAGAAGGATGGCAGGCTCTATCATCATATTCTCAATTCGGAAACGGGGTATCCATTTGAGACTGATATTGTCTCTGCAACCGTAATCAATGAAAGCGGTGAGCTGGGGGACATGCTTTCAACAACACTTCTTGCGCTGGGCTCTGAAAAGGCCATGGATGTGGCTGAAAAATACGGGGTGAGGGCTATTCTCGTTCTATCCGATGGCTCCGTGATCGATTCTGATGGCCCTGAAGGCAAGATAAGCATCGGAGAGAAATGAATCTATAGGTTCGAAGGAGCTTCCGTCCGAAAAGAATCCTGTTATGGCAAAGCCTTCTTCTGTAAGATCTCCTATTATTGAATCAAGCGTATGGGAAAACTCTATCGTATCTCCCTTCCCGATTCTCTTTCTGAGTTCCTTTTCAGAGAGGCTTTTCTCATCGGAGAAAGGAAGCGTGTATTTTATCTTCATGCGGCCTTTGGCGAGAAGTCTGTCATCAAACATGTACAGAGCGGGGTTGGCAATCCCGAATATGTAGCATCCGCCTGGACGGAGTATCCTTCTGACTTCGTGATACACCTTCTTTACCGATGGCACGAAATTAAGGGAGACCGGTGAAATGACGGCATCAAATGACTTTTCGGGAAAGGGCGACAGGTCTTGCATGTTCCTTTGATGGAGAACAGCACTCAGATTGTATTTCCTCAGTGCCTCCTCATCTTTTTCCAGCATTTTCCTGCTTATGTCACAGCACTCTGTCTGACAGCCGAATGCGGCAAGAACCGGTGTCTGCTGTCCGCCACCTCCTCCGAGTACAAGGACATGGCAGCCTTTGAGGCCCTGAATCCAGGAATCTGGTACTTTCTTGTCGATTGTGACTCTTATCTCCGGTCTGCCTTCTCTTGCCAACCTGATGGCTTCGTCATCTGCAATCTTCGCCCAGTAGCTGCCGCTGTCCACCTCGCCATCCCATGCCTTTGCATTGACTTCTGCCTCATCCATGTAAAAAGAGTCTCATTGCATGCTCCTCGTGTCAAGAACAATGGAATACATGGCATTTACGTGTTAGAATCATCCTATGCTGGCATTCAGAAGGATTCTCGCATTCTCTTCGCGCATTCACTCATATCTGCTTGCGCTTTATTTTTTCTTTGCGCTTCTTTTCGTGCTTTTCCTGTACTTTCCTGTCGGAGATATCCTTGTTTCTTTTGTGACGCTGTCACAGATGCTTCTCGGATGGACAATCATTCTGGAGGGGATGTGGATAGTGCTCGCATCTCTTTATCAGTTCTTCTATTCACATGTGTTTTGCCTGCAGCCTGTGTTTATGACACTTCTGAGGATAGCCATTTACTTTTTCATATCCATCATTCTGGATATCCTCAATACAGTGATAATGAATGGATTTTCTTTTGGAGGAGGGGCCTGATGGATGAGAATGTATATGCAATCAGGGGAGCCACGACCGTATCTCATGATTCTCCCGCTGAAGTCGATGAGGCTGTAAGGGAGCTCATGGAAAGGATATACAGCGAGAACGGCATTGCGGATGCCGATGTCGCCTTCATACTGTTTTCGCAGACGAGGGATATAAGGACAAGAAACGCCGCTGCTGCCTGCAGGCGTTCCGGTTATGGCACGCTTACACCTCTTTTCTGCGTACAGGAGGCGGATATCGCAGGGGGGCTACCATTGGCAATCCGCGTCATGATACTTGTTAATCATAGGAAGGAAAGGGAGGTGAGGATGGTCTATCTTAATGGTGCCTCCTCTCTGCGTCCTGAATACAATAAGGAGAAAGAGAATGATTGAGAGAATTGAGAATGAGCACTTCATCGTTGAAGTGAACTCGCTTGGCGCACAGCTTAACAGGATTTACTGCAAGGATAATGATACGGAGTATCTGTGGAATGGGGATGAGACATACTGGAAGAAGCATGCACCGGTTCTTTTCCCTTTTGTTGGCAGACTTCATGATGGAAAGTATTTTTATGACGGATCTGAATATGAGATGACTCTTCATGGCTTCTGTCAGCAGGCTGAGTTCAGTGTGGTGGCAAACAAGGGAGATTCCGTCTCGTTCAGTATCTCCTCCGATGCGGAGAGAAAGGCGATGTATCCTTTCGATTTCGTGTTCACCGTAACATACAGTCTTACTGACCTTGGCGTGAATGAGATTGCAAAGGTGGAGAATACAGGAAGCGGCGAGATGCTCTACGGTTTTGGCGGTCACCCGGGTTTCAATGTTCCTCTCGACAAGGGTCTTTCATTTGAGGATTACTCTGTAGTATTCCCTGAAGCCGGGAATATTGAGAGAAGGGCTTTCACTGACAACCATCTGGATGCCGGTTACTATGAAAAGACCGATACCGTAAAGGATGGGAAAATGCCGCTTCATCATGACCTTTTTGACGATGATGCCGTTGTCCTTCACGGAACCGGAAGCAGGGCAATTCTCTGCAGCGAGAAGGGCACAAAAGCTGTGGAAGTCGTATACAAGGGAGCGCCATACTGCGGAATCTGGCACCCCATCAAACGCGATGCTCCGTTTGTATGCATAGAGCCATGGTGGACGCTTCCTGGAAGGGATGGAATGCTTGTGGATATCTCAAAGCGCGAGGATTTCATTCATCTGGCTTCCGGAAAGACAAATGAGCATGTGATTGAAATGATTTTCCGCTAGAAGAAAATTTTCTCCGGGGTACTTGACCTATGTGCCCCGGATACTGTAATCTCACCATCGTTGATTTAATGCCGCCTTAGCTCAGCTGGCCAGAGCACGTGACTTGTAATCTCGGGGTCGTTGGTTCGAATCCGACAGGCGGCTTGAAAAGTAATCCTTGCATGAGAATGTGAGGATTTTTTATTTGCAGTTAGAGGAATATCACGATCTCAAGGTTGCCAATGGATGCTCTATGTGATATAAGTAAAAAGGATTTGACACTCTTTGCATAATTGGTAAAAATGTGTCGGATAGAATAGCCTATAAACCGGAGGAATAATATATGGCAGGTAATGTTTCAAAGAACGCACATCGTGAAGGTGCAAAGGTTCTTATGAGCAGATGGGGCGGCGCTATAAAGATGAAGAGCGTTTTCGAGAACGGAAAGCTTCGCCACGTGGCTTACTGTGAGAAAACCGGAAACACAGCACGCAAGCCAAAGGATCTGATGTAATCTCAGGCTGGTCCATGCTAGGTCATGGGCCATTTTCTTTATTTTTTTGGAGGTATATATGAAGAAACTTGCTGCAATCGTCGTTGCCTCTCTCTTGCTTTTCGTCCTTTTCGGATGCCAGAGCACAGAGGCTCCTGCTGCTACTACTGAAGTAGTCACTCCTGTTGTTGCTGAGACACAGCCAGCTCCAGCTCCTGCTCCTGCACCGGAACCGGCACCTGCTCCTGAGGCAGAGCCAGCTCCAGAACCTGTTGTGGAAGAGCCTGATACTGCTGTGACAGCAACATATGAATATCTTGGTTATGAGCTTTCAATTGAAGCTGGTGATGGAAAGGCTGTCATCACATATCCTGACTGGGTAACTGAAGCTGATGTTGCATCTTTCTTCGCTGCAGAGGTTGAGAAGTATGGTGCAGAGCTTGATGGCATCCTCTATATGTTCACAGCTCCTGGTACTGTTGAGATCGCATATCCTGCTGGAGTTTCTGAGTCTGTAATCTCTCAGTATATCGACAGCTTCGTTGCTGATCTGCTTTCCTATGTTGAGGGTATTGATATTCAGCCAGCATCAGTATGACAATATAATTAATATTATTGATATACTGCCCCTGCGTGAAAAATGCAGGGGTTTATTCGTTTCTTAACATGGTTTTCCCTATCCTATAACAGAAGCTGTGATACTATGGAAAAAAATATTCCGCTTATAGGAGGGAAATGTGAGACGTTTTACAAGGAATATATCCATTGTCTTACTGGCACTTCTCTTTATGACCGCGCTTTTCAGCTGTCAGAGCCGTGCAGAAGATGGACAGATTACCGTAAATGAACCTATCGAAACGTCTGTGGCTGAGCCTGCAGAGAGTGAGGATAATGGTGCAGATGAAGTTCAGGAACCTCCTGTAACGGAAGAAGCAGAAGGTGAGGTACCGGTTTCTCTCACGTATTTATACATGGGATATGAGCTTTCCATCGATGCCTTTGATGGATATGCATATATCTATTATCCTTCAGCAGCATCCGATGGCGATGTGGAGGCATTCCTTGCTGCGGAGGCTGAGAAGTATCAGGTTTCTGGTGTGGTATACAGCTTCGAAGGCGATGGTGTGCTTCGTCTGGATTATCCGAAGGGAATTGCAGCGGAGGAAAGGAAGGCACTTGCTGACACTCTCGCAAATGATCTCATCATCTATGTGACCCCGGCTCCAGCCGTTGTCCCAGAAACCGCTGTTCTCTCTGTCTATTCATACAAAGGTTATGAGCTGAGTGCGGAGATAAAGCCGGGAGAGACCGTGCTGGTATATCCTGATTTCGTGACAGATGAGGAGGTGGAGGCTTTCTTTGCTTTCGAGAACGCAAAATATGATTTTGCAGCCCTTGGCGTATCATATTCCCTTCCTTCTCCTGGAAAGGCTGTGCTTACATATCCTGATGATTATACCGGAGAGATTGTAAGTGCTGAGCTTGATGTCCTTGTGAATGATCTGATTGCATACATAACGGCAGTTCCTGAGGATGTCGTTGAGGCAGAAGGAGAGGCTGTACGCATAAGTGAGGTCTATACCTATCAGGGATACAGGGTGGAAGCTGTGATAGAGGAAGGAAGAACAGAGCTTACATATCCTGCGGTTCCTGATGAGGAGGCAGAGGCTTTCATAGCACTTGAAAATGAGAGATACGGGCTTGCGTCGCTTGGAATTGTCTATGAAATAACAGAGCCTGGGAAGGCAGTTTTCACATATCCTGAGAGCATAACGCCTGAGACAGTTGCCGCTGAGCTTGATGTGCTCATTTCCGATCTCATCACATATGTAACTCCAGCTCCTCAGGTTGTAGAGATTGTAATGCCGGAGCCTGCTGAGGAAGATGTTGCCGAGCCTGTTGTCAAGACATATTCATATCTTGGCTATACGGTAGAGGCTTTGATCGAGGAAGGAAGAACAGAGCTTACATACCCTGCGGTTCCGAACGAGGAGGCAGAGGCTTTCATAGCACTTGAAAATGAAAAGTACGGTCTTGCATCGCTTGGGATTGTCTATGAGATAACAGAGCCCGGAAAGGCAGTTTTCACATATCCTGAGAGCATAGTGCCTGAGACAGTTGCTGCAGAGCTTGATGTGCTCATTTCCGACCTTATCGCTTATGTCACGGCACCTGCGGAAGCAGAGGAAGTGCCTGCTGCCGTTGTCGATGTACCGGTAGAAGAGGCAAGCGAGGAGGAGATAGAGTATCCATTTGGTATCGAGCCTATTGTAAAGGCAGAAGGAGATACTGATGGTTTCCACCTGTATATCGGACACACGAATGATGTTCATGGACGTATCACAGCAGGTGAGGACGGCAGCATGGGTTATGCAAAGCTTGATACGCTTGTTAAGACAGCAAGGGGCGTCACTGATAACATCCTGCTTCTGGATGGCGGCGACACCCTTCATGGAACAAACCTTGCAAACATGTTCGAAGGACAGACTGTGCTGGAGATCATGGCAGACATCGGATACGATGCGATGGTGCCGGGTAATCATGATTTCAACTATGGCGCTGAAAGGCTTTTTGAAGCTGCTGAGTGGGCAGAAGAGAATTCTTCACTCCGTATTCTCAGTGCAAATATCACGGATGAGAACGGATATCTTCTCCTTCAGCCATATCAGATTTATGACTTCAACGGATTCAAGGTTGCTGTCATCGGGCTGACAACACCTGACACGAAGACGAAGTCCCATCCAAAGAATACCGAGGGTGTGGAATTCATGAATGATGTTGTTGTTGATAATGCGCAGTATGCCATCGATTTGATGAATGAGCTTGCGGATTTCATCATAGTCCTCGGTCACATCGGTGTTGTTCCTGATGGAGACTCTGGCCTTACATCTGAGATAATCTGCGAGAACATTGACGGCATTGACCTCTTTATCGATGCTCATAGCCATACGGTGATGGATGGTGGTGAGATGGTGAATGGCACGCTCATCGTTTCCACAGGTCAGTATCTGAATAATCTTGGTATCGTCGATATAAGCGTCGAGGCTGATGGGGATGCGACGATTGCAGATGCATTCCTTCTTCCAGCTGCAGAGGTTCTTGACCCGTCATCCGGAACATTCCTTGAATCATTCGGAATCACAGAGGTCGAGGATGATCCTGAGATTGTCGCTTATGTAGAGGCAAAGCAGGCTGAGCTTGATGACATGCTTGGCAAGGTCGTGGCAAGGATTCCTATGGATCTCAATGGTGAAAGAGGGGATGTAAGAACCGGAAAGACAAATCTCTCATCTCTCATCTGCGAGGCGATGACTAGTGAGAGTGGTGCTGATTTCACCATAACAAACGGCGGTGGAATAAGGGCTTCCCTTAAAGCCGGTCCCGTTACGCTTGGAGATATCAACAATGTGCTTCCTTTCACTAATATCATCACCGTCTGTGAGATAACACCGCAGGATGTATATGCAGCCCTTGAGCATGGATATTCCATGCTTCCTGAAGAGAATGGAGCATTCTCGCAGACTGATCTCAAGGTCGTGTACTCCGCATCATCTCCTGCAGGAGAGAGAATCAAGAAGGTTTATCTTGGCGACACGCTTCTGGACAGAAATGATAATGAAACCACATACAAGGTAGCTTCCAATGATTTCATGGCAGCTGGTGGAGATGGCTATACGATGTTTGGCCGTGTTCTTACTGAAGGCGGAATGCTTAACGAGGTCTTTGCAGATTATCTTGCCGCTCTGTATCCTGCCAACTGAATCTGCTTCTGAATGATGATGGCACCTGGGAAAGTATTCCTGGGTGTCTTTCTTTCATATTTATATGATATCCTTATTGAAAACAGGAGGTCTTATGCCTGATAGAAAGGACGATGATGAAAGGTTCCGTGAGATAGACGATATAGACTTCGATGACAGGGATAATCGTTATTTCCATTTCAGCAATGACGAAGAGAGTGAATATCCTGTGATGGATGATGACGATGACAGTTTTATGGATGCTGCCGATATGATAAACGATATCTTCCAGCAGCTTCTTATGTTGTTTCCATCAGACATGTATGAATATGGCCAGACAGCACTGGATGCCATTCTGTCATCTGGCAGCGGAACTCCTGAGATTTCCAACGGTATACTGAAGAAGCTTAGGAAGATGGCAAAGGACAGGGATTGTCCGGGCATTTCCATTCTGGAAGCAAAGAACTTCAAGGCAATGGCTGTCGCTGCCATAAGCTCTGGCTCTGAGGATGTCAGAACATATCTTGAAAAGGAAAGAAAAGCACTCAGTGAGTATATAAGATACTGCGACAAGCATGAATTCTATGAAGATTTCGATACCTACCTCTTTGCAAGGATAGAAAGGGCAAAGGCTGCGAAGCTGATGGGAGAGAGAAAGGGCATATTCGTTGCCACTGTCGAGGTTCCTGAAAGCGATGGGTTTACGATGGAGGATCTTCTTTCATCACTTTCTGGGTATTACCAGGAGATAGACGATGATACATATACAGATAACAGCTATGTTTTCATCACTGATCAGGACAATGCCATATTAATCGAGTATAACGATAAAGCGCTTGTCTCTGAAATGATGTCCAAGCTGCCTCTTGAGCTCAGAAACACAATGAACAGCTCCGATTTCAATATGTCCAATGGTGTGATAAGCATTACCGTAGACTCCGGAAAGAACATCACATCATCTGCAATGGACCTTCAGCAGGTGCTTGCCGCTATCTGTTCGCTTTATCCTGATTCTCCCCTTGTCACTCTCAATGCAAATGTTGTTTCGCCTTCTATCATTCCACTTCTCATTGAGGAGACGAATGAGAATGTCTTCTGCGATCCTGTCATGTTCCAGTTCGCTTACGATGGCTCGAAGAGTGAGGAGAGGCGAGTGTTCCGGACTCATACGGCAGATGCATGGGGCAGAAAGGATATAGGGATAATGATGCCTGACCTTGAGGCAGATTCAGATCTCCTTTCCTGTTTGTCCATTGCGGTAACAAAGCATGTCAAGAAGGCTTTCAAGGATGGAGATCACATAGAAATACAAGGAAGAATCTTCAAAGCTTCATCATATAAGGATGACGATGATGATATAATCCTTTTAACGGAGAAGAAAAATGACTGATAAGAATATGGATGTTTTCCTTTCCATGTTAAAGGAAGCCACTGCCATGCTACCGGATGGAATGAAGGAAGCTGCAGCCCTGGCATTCCAGGCTGTGGCACTGAGTCATGGAAGAGAATATAAGAAATCACTGGAGAAACTGAGAAAGCTCCGTGCTCTCTCATTCTCGAGGGAGCCTTACTGCGATCTCCTTGCAGCAGAGAATGAGATGAAAGCCGCAGAGTGCCTTCCCGGCGATACCCCGGAAAGAAGAAGATGCCTGCTGCGTGCAAGGATGTATCTCTCCTCGTTCCTTTCCTCGACTGACATGCACAAGAAAACCGAGAAGGAAATCAACAAGGCCATGATGATGAAGGCAAGAGTGGATTACATGCTGTATCGCCGCAAAGGTATCTTCATGGGAATTGTCGAGCTTCCTGAAAACACGGAGGTGAAAGATATGGAGAGGGCCGCGAAGCTCAGGGGCATGAGCGTCCTTGATGTATCAGAAACCTCGATTCTGATGAAGCATAGGGATGGTGGCCTTTTCGGCTCTTCTCTTGAGGATCCCGGCCTTGTGGTCATTGCAGGGCTTTCAAATGGTATGGATTACCTTGAGACAGCTTCTGTTTTCATCAGGATAGCTTCTTCTGTGATGAATCATTTCTCAGCATCTTCCTTCTATATAAACGGCGTGATGCTTGAAAAGAGCGATGTTGATGAGGCCATCCGCGACATAATGGGCGATTCCTTCCCCGTCTGGTTCTTCGCACGTGGAAGTGAGGAGAATGTGGATGGTGCTCTGGTCCTTTCTGCCGAGGGAGCTGAGAGTTTCGGCGCGAAGAGCATCAGGATAATAGGGGCTGATTCAGAAAACAAGGATGAGGCTGCAAACGCGCTTTCCCTGATACTGGTTTATCATGTGTTTTCCGCTTCAGCGCGCCGTTCGCGATCATTCACAATCGGGGAGCATACATATGAGCGTGTCTCTTCAGACAAGGACAGTGTCACATATATTATAAAGTAGGAGGGCATATGGAAGAATACAGAAATGCAGAACAGGAGGAGAGGAAGGGGACAGACTCTTCATTTGTGCTCGGAGTCCTTTCAATAGTCTTCGTTGCCATTTGCCAGGTTGTCGGACTGATACTCGGCATCATAGGGCTTCATAAGGCCAGAAAGTCCGAAACCGGGTGGACGCTGAATGTGATCGGTATCATTCTAAATGCGGTCGTCATCGCATTAGTCATAATCCTCACTGTGGTGATGCTGGTATTGTTTGCCGGGGTGATGAATTCTTTCTATTACTGGTGACAGAGCTTTTCCGCTGGGTTTCTAGCTATCTCTGCAATAAGGGATAGCTTTTTTCATTTTTCAACATCTGCGGGGGAATGTGTAGAAAAAGCGGATTTATGCAATAATATCGGAAAATGGGCTGAAGGCTTTTCCTGTTGCATTCTGTTGCACCAATTTTGTTGACACCCCATTCTGATAATGTAGAATCTTAAATAGAAGGAGTATGCTATGGCAGATAAGATGCGTCCGGTACCATTTTCGGGACTTCTGGAAAGGATAGCTGGAGAATTGAGGAATCATGGTTCGATATTCGGTATCGATTCCTCCCTTTTCTACGAGGACAGGGGAAAGAAGAGGGTTAAGGTCTTTTCCCAGGATTGCACCGTCCCTGTAGGTCCTGCTGCCGGCCCTCATACACAGCTGGCGCAGAATATAATCGCGTCTTATCTTGAAGGTGCGAGATTCATAGAGCTCAAGACCGTCCAGATCATGGATCATCTTGAGATAGATAAACCCTGCATCGATGCCAGGGATGAAGGATATAATGTCGAATGGTCGACGGAGTTCACGCTTGAGAAGGCCGCTGATGAATACATAAAGGCGTGGATCATCCTTCATATTCTCGAAGGTGCCATCAAAGGCCATATACCTGAGAAGCCGTCATTCATCTTCAATGCATCGGTGGGGTATAATCTTGAGGGAATAAAGAAAGACAAGATGCAGATATTCATCGATACGATGAAGGATGCGTCCGGTACTGTTTTCTCCGATTACATTGCAGAGGCATATGCCATACTTGAAGACAACATCTTCGAAGGTACGATACTCGAAGAGAGTGCCATGCACATAAGGAAAGAGCTGGACAGGATCTCTCCTAATATCTCACCTTCGGTTACTATCTCGACAATGCATGGCTGCCCTCCAACTGAGATAGAGGCAATCTGCAGCTATATGATCAAGGAGAAGGGATTTGATACATTCGTCAAACTCAATCCGACTCTCCTCGGTTATGATGAGGTCAGGAGAATACTTGATGAGCACGGTTTTTCCTACGTGCAGCTCAGGAGGGAGAGCTTTGAGCATGATCTTCAGCTTTGCGATGCGATTCCGATGCTGCACAGGCTCTCGGATCTTGCCAGTGCAGAGCATAGAGGTTTCGGAGTCAAGCTCACGAATACACTCGGGACTGCGAATGAGGGAGAGGTGCTTCCAGGCTCTGAAAAATACATGTCAGGCCGTTCTCTTTTCCCTGTTTCAATCCGTGTCGCAGCCCTGCTTTCTGAGGAGTTCTGTGGTCAGCTCCCGATTTCATACTCCGGTGGTGTAAGTGCACTTAATGTTGCAGATATCTTCGAATGCGGCATCCATCCGATAACACTTGCAACGGATATGCTGCATCCGGGCGGATACACACGCCTTGTGCAGATTGCATCCATTCTGCAGGAAAAGAGCGGATGGGAGATGGAGTCAATCGATCTCGAGCGTCTTCGTGCACTTGTCAGGAGAAGCGATACCGATCCCGCATTCTGCAAAGGTGCTGAGGATGGAAGAAGGGCAAAGCTTTCGTCTCCGCTTCCGCTTACGGATTGCTTTGTCGCACCTTGTGTGGAGTCCTGTCCGATTCATCAGGACATTCCGGATTATATAGCACTTGCCGGCGAGGGACGCTGGGCAGAGGCCATCGGTCTTATTTATCTCAAGAATGCCCTTCCGAACATAACCGGATGGATATGTGACCATCAGTGCCAGAATCATTGTACACGCCTCGATTACGAAGGACCTGTTGCAATCCGTGCCATAAAGCGCATGGCAGCAGAGAAGGGCATGGATGAATTCGTACGTGATATCTGGGAGAAAAGCGAGAGTGCGGATGTGAAGGCTGCGGTCATAGGTGCAGGTCCTGCAGGACTTTCAGCAGCGTACTTCCTCGCCCGTGCGGGTTTTGAGACATCCCTTTTCGAGAAAGGTCCTGCTGCCGGTGGCGTTGTCAGGAATGTAATCCCGGAATTCAGGATTCCTTCGGAAGCTGTCGATAAGGATGTAGCATTCATCAGGGAAAGCGGTGTTGAGTTCTTCTTCAACACGGAAAAGACAGTCAAGGAACTCCGGAGTGAGGGATTTGAGTATATTTTCGTCGCAATCGGAGCTGAGAAGCCAAATGATCCTGGTATCGGCGGAAATGGGCCGAGGGAGAGCGCAGTATCATTTTTACTGAGAGCAAAGAGAGGTGAGAATATTTCCCTTGGTTCTCATGTGGCTGTAATAGGCGGTGGAAATACTGCAATGGATGCAGCGCGCATGGCAAAGAGAATACCGGGGGTTGAAAGCGTTACTGTGATATACCGCCGTACAGAGGCTGAGATGCCTGCAGATTACGAGGAGTATGAAGCAGCATCCCGAGAGGGTATCGTCTTCCGCTTCCTCTCCGCTCCCGAAGATTTCACGGATGGAAAGCTCCGTGTGAAACTCATGGAACTTGGTGAGAAGGATGCTTCCGGAAGAAGAAGACCTGTAGATACAGGAAAGAGGGCGAAGTATGACATCGATTATGTGATTTCCGCAATCGGAGAGAAGGCTGATCAGACTGTGCTTGAGGCAATTGTATCCGGAGAAGGCGAGGATGATGGAGTCTTTATCATCGGAGACACCGCCACAGGGCCTTCAACTGTCGTGCGCTGCATAGCTTCCGCCCGCGATGCCGTAGATAAAGCCATAGACATGGTGTATGAGGCTATCGAAGAGGAAGATGAGGACGAGGAAGAGTGCGAGTGCGGTCATCATCACCACGATGGCGAGTGCGAGTGCGGCCATCATCATGATCATGATGAGAGTGAGGAAGAAGATGTGGACGATGAGGAGCTCAGAGCTGCAGAGGATCGTTTCTTCCAGAATATCGAAGCAAAGAAGAGTGCTCTGAAGCCATCTGTTGATGAGAGCGATGAATTCTTTGCCCGTACAGAAGCCAGACGGTGTATGGAATGCTCATATCTCTGCCTCAAATGCGTAGATGTATGTCCTAACAGGGCTAACATCGGAATCGATCTGAGGGATACAGGGCTCTTTGATGATCCGTATCAGGTACTGCATATCGATGCGTACTGCAATGAGTGCGGCAACTGTGCGACATTCTGTCCTCATTCAGGCAAGCCTTACAGGGATAAATTCACGCTCTTCTCACTTCCAGAGGATTTCGATAACAGCGATAACAGCGGATTCTATGCCGATGGCAATCAGCTCCGTATCCGCTATGAGGGCAAAGTCATCAATGGAGAAATCGGTAGAGATGGTGAACTGGAAGCGGATGTTCCTGATGAGATAAAGGCAATCATCGAGGAAGTCTTCCTTTCATATCCGTATCTATTGTCTCCGGTGGAGGAATAATGGCAGATATCCTTATTAAGAACATCACGGTCTTCGAGACAAAGCCTCCTTTTTCCATCATTGAGAACACCGATGTTGTCATCACAGGTTCTGTGATCGAGAAGGTCGGCAAAGGTGCAGGGGAAGGCGTTGAGTGCTTGAAGATCATTGACGGCAGTGGCAAGATCCTCATTCCCGGCAATGTCTGTGCTCATCATCATTATTATTCAGGGCTGTCGCGCGGTATGCTCATTTCAGCAGGTCCGCAGACAGATTTCATCCAGGTCCTGAAAGAATGGTGGTGGCGTCTTGACAGAGCGCTTGATGAGGAATCCATCTACTATTCTTCCCTTATATGCTCTATGGAGGCTCTTAAGCAGGGAACGACCGGCGTTGTTGACCACCATGCTTCTCCTTCATTCATAAACGGTTCCCTTTCAGCAATTGCGAAAGGCATGGAGGATGTAGGAATACGCGGTGTCACATGCTATGAGGTGACTGACCGCAATGAGGGAATGGATGAGGTCAGAAAAGGGGTTGAGGAGAATGTAAGGTTTGCAAAGGAGATTGATGGGCGCCGCACAAAGGGCGAGGATGTCCTTACTGAAGCCATGATAGGAGGACATGCTCCTTTCACTCTTCCTGACGAGGCTCTAGCTTTGATGTCGGATGCTGTGCACTCAACAGGCCGGGGAATGCATCTCCATGTTGCGGAAGACAAGTATGATACAGTCTTCTCCCATCATTTCCATGGTGATGACATAATGACACGCCTTGACAGATTCTCCCTCCTTGGAGATAACACTCTTCTTGTTCATGGTGTCGCGCTTTCTGAAAAGGAAGTCGAGCTGATGAATGAAAGAGGATGCTTCCTTGCTCATAATGCACGTTCCAACATGAACAACCATGTCGGCTATTTCCCGTATCTTCCAGAAGTGAAGAAGCTCGTCATCGGAACTGATGGCTGTGGTGGCAATATGTTTGAGGAGCTGAAGATCGCTTTCTTCAAGAACCGTGATGCCGGCGGGCCATGGTGGCCTGCAGATTATCTTGCAGCACTTTCACGTGGGAATGAGCTTCTTGAATCTGCATTCGGAAACAGAATCAAGCTCGGCCGCGTGGCACCTGGATACAAAGCTGATCTTGTGATCCTCAGCTATAATCCTCCGACACCTCTCAAGGCGGAGAATGCTGCTACACAGTTTGTCTGGGGTATGTGTTCCGGAGATGTTGAGTCAACGATTGTGAATGGTCGTCTGCTGTATGAGAACCGCCATTTCACAATGCTCGATGAGGAAAGGATTTTTGCCGGAGCAAGGCGTGCTGCTGAACGTATCTGGGCCCGTGCAGATAAAATAAAGGCATAAAGGAGTTTTATATGATAAAGGACAGGATTGCCGAACTTGGTGAGAAGTACCGCGATTACACAGCTGAGAATCTCTCAAAGCTTGTACAGACAAAGAGCTACAGTTCCAAGGAAGAGGATGTATGCCATCTTATTGTCAGACTGTGTGAGGTAGCAGGTTTTGATGAGGTTAAGATCGAGGGGCTCGGATCTGTCGTTGGCAGAATCGGGAATGGTCCCAAGAAGCTTGCGTTCGATGCTCATATCGATACTGTTGAGGTGGGCAATCTCAAGAACTGGACATTTGATCCGTTCTCCGGCGCTATTGAGGATGGCCTTGTGAAAGGACGAGGTGCCTCGGACCAGAAGGGCGGTGCGGCTTCCATGATCACTGCTGGCCGTATCCTCAAGGAGCTCGGATATAGTGGTGAGTATACGATTCTCTTCACATTCACGGTCATGGAAGAGGACTGTGACGGAATGTGCTGGAAATACATGATTGAGGAAGAAGGAATCAAACCTGATCTCATTGTCTCCACTGAGCCGACAAGCTGCCGTCTCTACAGAGGACACAGAGGAAGAATGGAGATAAGGATCATTCTCCGTGGTATCTCCTGCCATGGTTCTGCTCCTGAACGCGGTGTTTCCGCAGCCTACAAAGCTGCCCGTGCCGCTCTTGCAATCGAGCAGCTCAACAAAGACCTCCAGCCCGATGATGATAATTTCCTTGGAAAAGGTACCATCACTGTGTCTCAGATAGATGTCAAAGGTCCTTCACAGTGCGCTGTCCCAGATTATGCAATGCTTTACTGTGACCGCCGTCTCACATGGGGAGAGGATGCAGAGCTTGCAATCAATCAGGTAAAGGAATATGTATCCAAAGCCACCGGTGACAAGATGGAAGACATCATTGTCGAGATGCCAGATTACGACAAGACAGCCTGGACAGGGACAAAGTACTCACAGGAGCTTTACTTCCCGACATGGAAGCTTGACGAGTCGCATCCTCTTGTACAGGCCGGTATAAAGGATTATGAGGATCTTTTTGGCAAGAAGCCTGTTGTTGACAAGTGGACATTCTCCACGAATCTTGTAGCGACTACCGGTCGCCATAAGATTCCTGCAATCGGATTCGGACCAGGAGATGAGGCTCAGGCTCATGCACCGAACGAGATAAACAGAGTAGAGGACCTTGTGATCTGCTCAAAGTTCTATGCGCTTCTTCCTTATGCTCTTGAAGGTAAGGAATGATTGATGAGGAAATACTGAGAAGCGGGGTCTTGTATGACCCTGCTCCTCTTTTGAAGGATCAGCAGGAACGCCTTGAACTTCTGCGTTCATTCAATGCTTCCGCCGCCCCGGAGAGGGAGAAAATGATGTGCTCCCTCTTTGCATCTGTCGGCTCTAGTGTCTATATCGAAACACCTTTCTATGCAAACTGGGCCGGGCAGAGAGTTCATATTGGAAACAATGTGTATATTAACTTCCTTTGCTGTATGGTGGATGATGCTCCTATCTGGATAGGAGACCGTGTGATGCTGGGACCACGGGTGACTCTTTGCACAGCCTCCCATCCTCTCTCCGCCTCGCTTCGGTCGGAAGGCCTGCAGTACAACAAGGAAATCCACATTGCTGATGATGTCTGGATCTCCTCCCATGCTTTCATCGGACCTGGTGTCTCAATCGGACGGGGTTCCGTGATAGGAGCCGGCAGTGTTGTTCTCAGCGATATCCCGGAAGGTGTTCTCGCATATGGTGTTCCGGCAAGAGTCATCCGGGATATTACAGAAGATGATAAGAAATAATTCCAATTACGGATTATATTCTAGAAATTCTTTCGTACTGTCTATCAAGGCTCTGAGCGAAGGAATGTAATCATCAGTGCCTACTGCCCTGATTGCTCTCTGGACGTTTCCATCGAAATTCTCGGGAATATCGTTGCACAGGATGTGAGTATACCTGAGAAGTTTCTTCTCTCCGGGGTGAAGTGCCCTGTTATATGCAAAGAGTGCATCGAATATGGATGAGAGAATTGCAGAGAGCCTGTGATTCTGACTGACGATATCATCTCTTTTCCATGCAAGCTCCGCCTGGATGAGGAATGTCGACTTTCCTTTGCCGTCAATCACATCCATGTTCTTCCTGATGATATTCTCTCTCAGCTTCTCTGGATATGGCATCCCCAGTTCGCTTTGAAGAGTACTGAACCAGGCATTGTCATCATAGAGAATCTCAGATGATTTTATATTATAGAGAAAACATGTTGTATAACCGACGCGTGCATTGTGCTTACGCCATACATCGTCAATCTGCCATTCTGTCCAATCAAGGGATCTGTACATCAGATCGTATACATCTCCTCTTTCTGATACAGCCTCGTCTCCCTCTTCGAACGGGGAACAGTTTATAGAGCATGAGGAAAGTGAAGATAGTATTCTTTCCCTGTCTTTTTCTGGAACACATTGATCTGAGTAGATATAGATATCCCAATCGGAGGATTCATCATTGATGGCACTGGTCCGTGACCCTGATAACGCTATGGCTTTGACCATTGGCAGCAGAGCAAGTTCATTGCATATTCTTTCAATCATGCCCTGATTATATTCCGGTGTTCATGCACGTGTTTTGCGTTTTCCGCCAAAGAGGATGCATAAAACGAAAAGGCCCTTTCTCCTACGAGTCCGGGCCTATTCTCTCATTTCTCGAGCTTGCTCTCATCCCAGGCAAGATTGCCTTCCTTATCTGTATATGTATAGGCAATGGCATAATAGATGATTGGATCCTTTGACTTCCATCTTCTGTATGCTGCGGACACAGCCGAGGCCATGCCTCTGTTATTCACGTAATCCTTACCCTTGTCGAGCATTATGGCTCTCAGTGCTCCAAGTGATATCTGGATCTTCTTCGAATAAAGAGCTATGGCAAGTTCTCCAATGAAATCATAAATCTCATCATTCGTCATATTTACCTCCTTCCTGAATTCTAAACGACAGAATATGGGAAAACAATGCTTTTCAGGGCATTGCATAAGATAAGTTTTGGCAGAAGATACAGAATATGTTTCTGCTGTTGCTCTGACTTTTGCAAATATGAAAGTTTTGTACACTTCTTTCATCTACGAAAGTCTTGTTCATTGTGGTGATATCTCTATTCTCAGACGAGGAAAAGGTGAGAAAGCTCTGAAGACTGAGTGCTCTGTTATCTTGATTTTCTGTCTGCTTTTAGAGTATCTGCAGTATTTTCAGTAAGCATCAGAAAGAAGGAAATCTGTAATATGGACTATTCTCACTCCATTTATGTTTCCTACAGCAAATTCATCCAGTGTCACCACGTATTTGGGATAATTGTCTTTGATTCCAAGAAGGTTCGCAATTTCCCGATCAGACTCTCCTGGTAATCAATTACATACTTTTATGTGAACTACTCCATCTCTGATGCGTATTTCCTGAATTGGATTTTCGTATACAGTGGCCTGATAAATTCCATTCTCCTTTTTACTGAATAAACCCAAAAAGTTTTGCTTCAACAATAGTTTTTACTTATTGACTGGAAAAACTTCTCAAAAATATAAGGTTTTTGGGTCAGGTTTAGAAATATATCAGTTTCAGTCACGGCTCGTAATGATGTTCTTGAAAATCATATGTGCAGAATTAAGTGTTTTTCAGATAAATGTTTCGGCATGGTAATGCTCGGAAAGCTCTATCATCACCGCATTGAGTTCAGGTTCATATCTTTTGTTATTCGGCCTGAGAAACACAAGCATGTCTCCGAAGAAGCAGCGGCCATCGACAATCACCCATCTATGTAGTAGCTTCTTTGTCACATGTGGTTTTGTCATTTTTTTTCTGCAAGAAGGCTTAAATCCAGAGTCATGCGAACTTGCAGATTGCTTTCGTTCCTCATCCGGAAACAGAATTGCCTCAATCTCCTGATTCGAGAGTTCTTCTGGATCTGGCAATGAAATGTCTTTCTTGCAAGACTGATGCCTTTGCTTGACGTGTTCCGTGAGTTGCTTAAAGCCCGGGCTATCTCCCTATGCGAATAATCTTCGCTGAAATACAGCCTCAGGTTTTTTGTAATTAATCGTCGTACGCAAGGGCTTCCCCTTGATAAAACATGCGGTGTTAAAGATTCGTTAAACACTTGTGGAAGTTTTTCATAACCGCGAGAAAAAAATATTGACTGAAAACGTTTTCAGTAATAGTTGTAAATTACAATAAGGAAAAAAAGGAGGGCGTCGATGGATCCGATTGGCGTTATTGGCGGAAGCGGCATGTATGAGATGCTGGAAAATCCAAGGATGTTCATTCATGATAATCAATATGGGCGCTCGTCCGAGATTTATGAGGGAAAGCTGAATGGCAGGACCGTGTATTTTATACCGCGGCATGGCCCTAACCACACTATAATCGTGCCTCGAATCAATTATCGGGCCAATATCTGGGCACTGCATGAGCTGGGTTGCCATCGTATTATCGCAACAAATAGTGTGGGATCGATTAATCCCGATATCCATATTGGCGACATGGTGATTCCCCATGATTTTATCAATACCACTTGCCGTTTTCCACGGTCTTTTTATGACGATATGCCGGTTGCATACCATGTGGATATGAAGCCTGCCTATTGCCCGGATATCCGTAAGGCGCTGATTGATGCATCCCGAAAGGTTCACCAGGGAACAACACATGACAAAGCTGTTCTGGTGGTGGAAGAGGGGCTTTGCTACAATACGGAGGCTGAGCAGAAGATGTTCCGCCAGTGGGGTGGTGATCTGGTGGGGATGACCACACTTCCTGAAGCTGTTTTAGCCCGGGAAGCTGGGATGTGCTATGCACATATCTGTATGCCCACTGATTGTATTGGGGCCCCGGTTCTCTCTGATGTGTTTCAGGAGCATTTGAAGACAGGGGTACGTGATTTTATTGAAATCATTACATTGGCCATACAGAATCTATCGGATGACAGAGACTGCCCTTGTTCACACGCATTGGAGCATGCGATTTTAAAGCGGGTGATATCATGACAATTAAGGACATAGCAAAAAAGGCTGACGTATCCGTTGCCACGGTATCCCGGGTAGTCAATGGCTATAAGTGGGTCAGTGACGACGTGCGGAATCGCGTTATGGCGGTGGTAGAGGCTGAAAATTATCGCCCTAATTATAACGCCAGCGTTATGGCAACGGGGAAAAGCAACATGATTGTCATTGTGATTCCAGAGAGTGTCAGTCCCTTTTTTGCACAGTTCACCAGCGTTGCCACAAAAGAGCTGAAGGCTGCCGGCTATGTCACCATGCTTTATCAGACTTATAACGATGAAGCAGAGGAAATCGCCTTTTTTGGAAGTCCTTTCGCTCAGATGGCAGATGGCATCATCAGTGTTACAGACGGCATGGACAAAGAGCTTTTGATGAAGATCATCCAGCCGTTGAGAGAAAAGCAGAAGCCGGTGCTGTTCATTGATCGTTACCTGCCTCCGGATATCGCGGACTGTGTTGTCAATGACAACATTGGCGGTATGAAAAGCGCAGTGGATCTGCTGTACAAAAATGGTCACCATCAAATTGGCATTATTCTGGGAAGAACAGGAATGACCATTGTAAACGACAAAATTACAGGATTTCACCAGGCAATGGAATCCTTGGACCTGCCTGTGGATAATCGGTACATCCGTATGGGAGACTGGACGGTGGAAACTGGCTATCTGGAAACGCAGCATTTACTGAGCATGCCCGAGCCTCCTACCGCAATTATTGCTTGCAATAATTTTATTTGTGAAGGTGCCTTGAAATGGTTTGATCATGCTGGTCTTCAGGTGGGCAAGGATATTTCCCTGATCGGAGTAGAGGAGAGCAGTACCGATACCATGTTGTTTTCATGGTTGGGAATTACCACATTGAAGCTGGATTCCGAAAGAGCGGCCATTGATGCCAGCAGGTATATGGTAGGAAAGCTCAAGCACGATCCGCCCCAAGATACCCCTCCCGAAACTGAGTATCCCATGGAGCTGATTGTGCGTAAATCAGTAGTCAATTTAAATAAAAATGAATCTTAAGGAGGTTAAGCTATATGCAACCAATTGGAATTGTAGGCGGTAGCGGATTTTACGAGTTGCTGGATGATGCGGAGCCATTTATCCACGACAATGCCTATGGACGTTCATCGGAAATTTACCGGGGCACCATCGATGGTTACCCTGTGCTGTTTCTGCCCAGGCACGGACCGGAGCACACCATCATTGTTCCACGCATCAACTATCGTGCCAATATGCAGGCATTCAAGGAGCTGGGGGTTCAGCGGATCATTGCCACCAACAGCGTTGGCTGTTTGAATCCTGATATTGCCTTGGGCGATCTGGCCATTCCCGATGACTTCATGGATATGACCAAGCGGTTCCCATTCTCTATGTATGATAATACCACTCAGGCCTATCATGTGGGAATGTCACCCGCCTATTGCCCGGTAGTGCGTCAGGCGCTGATTGATGCTGCAAATCAGGTAATGCCCGGTCACGTTCATGACCACGCCAAGATTGTCATTACTGAAGGACTCCACTACGAAACCCAGTTTGAGGCTAGGCTTTTCCGCAGCTGGGGTTTGGATCTAGTGGGCATGACAACGCTGCCAGAAGCGGTGTTTGCTAGGGAGTTGGCTATGTGCTACGCCCATATATGTCTGCCCAACAATTACTGCATCGGTGTGGAAATTGACGCTTCAGAGCTGCCAAAGCTCCTCAAACCTGGTGTGGAGGCATTTAAGAAGGTTATCCGGATCGCGGTCAAGACTCTGGCCTCTCAGGAAGAGGAAGATTGTGTCTGCAAGCACGCTCTGGATCATGCCATCCTTTCCAAGCGGTGATTCCCTATGGAAATATTGAAGCCAATGCAGCGTGAACGGCGTTTTGCCGGGCTTTTGACAGACTTGGACGGAACGCTGATTCATTCACAGGATGCTATCTGCAATGCCCTGTATGAGTGTTTTTCCCATGTGGGGGCCAGAGTACCTGCCAAGCAGGAGATTATGGATATGTTTGGCCTTCCTGTAGAGGTTATGCTGATGCAACTGGGTGGGGTATCTCCGCAGCAGACTGATGTGATAGATGCATTTATCACAGAGTATAAGCGCCAGTACCCTGTCCATATGGCCAAGGGAGCGACACTGATTGAGCATGCGAAGCCTACGGTGGATGCAATTGCGGACGCAGGGTATCCCATATGCCTGATTACCTCTGAGCGTCGGGCCAACGCGCAGTTTATTCTGGAACGGCTTCAGCTCTCCAAAGCCATCCCTTACCTGATTTCCCGGGATGACGTGACTCATTTTAAGCCTGATCCAGAACCTCTGGTGAAGGCTATGGAGCTGATTGGGCTCAGACCTGAGGAGTGTGTGTACATCGGGGAGTCCCCCTTTGACATTCAGGCTGGAGTCCAGTCTGGCGCATTCGTGGCGGCAGTGGCATCCGGCAACTGGTCGAAGGAGAGCCTGCTGGAGTGTATGCCAGATGTGCTGCTGAGTGATATTTCAGAACTTATTCCGTTGTTCCACCACAACAATAAGAAATAAGCAAAAAGGAGAAAGAAGACTATGAAAAAAGTATTTGTGCTGCTGCTGCTGTCATTGATCATTCTGCTGAGTTTCGGTAGCTGTGTGCGGCAGTCAGCAACTGATGAGGATTCTGCTACAGAATCTGGTAACACTGCAGAAGTGACTCAGACTAGTGCCGAGCCCAGTGCTGATGACGACTCTGATTCCTTGATCTGCATCGTCAGTGAGTCCTCTCAGGGCGCACCGTTCTCTCAGCAGACTTGGAAGGGTTTTGAGAGGATCCAGAGCACCTATGGCACACAGATCAAGTTCGTGGAAGCTCTTGAGGCTTCTGAGTTTGAAACCCAGCTTCGGACAATGGCAGAGGTTGGCGCTAAGGTCATCTTCTCCATGTTTGATGCTGTGAATCTCGTTGCTGCGGAGATTGCTCCGGAATATCCCGATGTGCAGTTTGTCCTGATTGACTGCAACGAAACCTTTGATATTGATAACGTCACCAGCATCGTGGTGGACTCCTGGGAGCCTTCATTTGTGGCAGGTGTGGTTTCTGCTCTGACCACTGAAACCGGCAAGCTGGGGTGGGTTGGTTCTCTTGATATCGGCGTCATCAATCGTTTCTATGATGGTTTTGTGGCCGGTGTGGACTATGCAAACCAGACCTATGGCCTTGATGTCACCGTGGAAAAGACCTACATCGGTAGCTCTGAGGATACCGTGAAGGCCAGTGAAGCTGCTAAGCTCTTGATTAACAACGGCGCTGACATTATCTATCAGACGGCCAATGAGGCAGGTCTGGGTGTCATTCAGGCATGCGCGGATGCAGGTGTAAAGTGCGTTGGCGTGGATAGCTGGCAGGGCGATGTGGATGATTGTGTCTTCTGGTCTGCACTGGTAGCCATTGAAGATGGTGTATTCAATACCTACACTGATTATCTCGACAGTGGACTGGAGAGCAATTCCATCACCTATGGTATCGCAAACGGATTCCCAATCTATGCGGATGTAGACTATGAAAAGCTGCCTGATGATGTGAAGACAGCAGTGGACACCGTTATGGACGGCGTTACTGCAGGTACCTTGGACGTATTCGCTTACGGCGGCTGACGGCTTTTTTACAGGAGTTGCTGCATCATGCAGCAGCTCGCTCTTCCTATCAATTTGTAGTCGTTTTAAGACCCCTTTACAGGAATTTTCTTTTATCACGGAACGGGAGGACATCAACCATGTCGGAATACCTTGAACTGCGGCATATCTCCAAGTTTTTTGGAAATTTTACCGCTAATGATAAGATTGACTTAACAGTCCGCAAGGGCACTATCCATGCCATTATCGGAGAAAACGGCGCAGGAAAAAGTACCTTGATGAATGTGCTTTCCGGTATTTACCGTCCCGACGAAGGAGAAATCTTTATTGAGGGAGAGCCGATGCACTTTCATAATCCGGCAGCTGCAAGCCGTGCTGGAATTGGTATGGTGCATCAGGAGTTCATGCTGTTTCCGGAGCTGAATGTTCTGGACAATATCATCATGGGTTATGAAAAGACAGCTATGCCTGGTGTCATTGGTCATAAGAAGTCGCTGGCAGCGGTGCAGGAAATCTGTGAACGATACCATTTTAATATTCCGCTTAATGAAAAGGTGGGAGTTCTTCCTGTGGCAATGCTGCAACAGGTTGAGATCGTGAAGGTATTGTATCATGGTGCGGATATTATTATTTTCGATGAGCCCACTTCCGTTTTGACTCCTCAGGGTGTGGAAGGACTGTTTCAGGCCTTTCGTGCGCTGACGGAGAAGGGGAAGACCATCATATTTATCACACATAAGCTGCAGGAAGTACTGACCATCGCGGACTCCATTACTGTACTGAAAGATGGTAAGGTGATTGGCAACACGACCCCGAAAGCGTCTTCCGAAAAGGATCTTGCCCGTATGATGGTAGGACGCGATGTATTTTTACATAGCGAGAAAGTAGAAAAAAATTTGGGAGAAGACACTCTTGTGGTGGAGAATCTCAATGTATTAGGAACGAACGGCCTTCTCAAAGTGAAAGATGCCAGTTTCTCAGTTCGGGCTGGAGAGATTGTGGGCATTGCCGGTATTGCCGGATCCGGAGAAAGCGAATTGATTTCTGCGCTGTTTGGCCTGATCCCGGCGGCTTCCGGGACCATTTCCCTCTGTGGAAAGCAGCTTGAGCACCTGTCCGCAAGAGAACAGCGCTGTGCCGGAATCGGCTACGTTCCCCAGGACCGTAATGCAGAAGGTACGAACCGCAATGCGACGCTGTGGGAGAACTGCATGATGGGCTATCATGTTGCCCACGGATTTAAGCATAAATGGCTGATTGACCATAAGCAGATTTATCAGTTTACGGAGCAGGTGGTTTCAGAATTTGCGGTAAAAGCAGGTTCTATTTTCTCCAAAGTATCGGAACTCAGTGGCGGCAATGTTCAGAAACTGATTGTAGGGCGGGAGTTTTTGCAGGACAACAAGCTGCTGATTATCGAGGATCCCACTCGAGGTATCGATATTGGTGCTATCGAGTTTATCTGGAAGAAGATCCAGGAACTGGCTGCTGCGGGAACAGCCATTTTAATGGTGAGCCATGAACTCAATGAGGTAATGGAGCTTTCTGACCGGATTCTGGTTATGAACAATGGCAATCTGCTACCTGCGGGCAAGCACGGTGAGCTGACGGAAGAGCAGATAGGTGTCTTGATGATGGGAGGGCAGACAGCATGAAAAAACAGTTTCGGTTGAACAGCAATCTAGCCTATGCAGTTGCAAAATATGTCCTTGCCCTGCTGGCTGTAATGCTGCTGGGAATTTTGCTGATTGTGCTTCAGGGGCAGGATGTCAAGGCTGCCGGTAAGGCCATGGTGTTTGGTGCTGTAGGAAATCTGTCCAGAATCGGAAACACGATTCGCTGGATTACACCGTGCATTATGACCAGTATTTCGGCTGCAATGGCATTTCGTGGCGGTATTTGGAACATGGGAGTGGGCGGACAGCTGTATATGGGGGCTTTTGCGGCCACTGTTGTCGCACTGTACGGATCATTTCCTTCAGTAATTTTCCCCTTTGTCTGTATGCTGGCAGGCTGTATTGCCGGTATGCTCTTTGCCTTGATTCCGGCGCTTTTGAAGCGTTTTTTAAATGTCAGCGAGATGATTACCACATTGATGCTCAATTACGTGGCAACACTGCTTACCACCTATTTTACTAAGCTGGTCAACGGCATCAGCGCCAACAATAACAGTAAGGCCATGGCGACTCCTCTTATTCCGGATGAGGCTTGCCTTACCAATTTGATTCCAAGGACCAACGCCAATACAGGCATCTTTATTGCCATTGCCATCGTGATTGCGGTGTACCTGGTTTATCGTTATACGGTGGTAGGCTATGAGATGCGGCAGGTGGGTGCCAATTTCAGGTTTGCCCAGACCGGCGGTGTTAAGACTAACAAAATGTACCTTTCCATTTTCTTGGTTTCAGGTATGATTGCAGGACTTGCTGGCGCCATTGAGATTTTAGGCGTATATGGCAAGTTTACTGCAGATTTTGCTAGTAACATGGGCTGGGATGGCATCATGATTGCCACAATCGGAGCCAACAATCCTTTGGCGACAGGAGCCGTTGCGGTTTTGTGGGGTGCGTTAAAGTCAGGTTCGTTGTATATGGAAGCCATAACTGAAACCAACCGCCTGACCATGGAGGTCATTCAGGCAGTCTTCGTGCTGTTTGTGACAGTGAATTATCGGAAGCTGTTCCGTAGAAGGGGCAACGAAGACAGACATGCGGTAAAAGGAGCGTGAAGGTATGCTGGAAACTTTTTTTGAGGCGACTACCATGGCCTCTGCATTGCGATTGGCAACACCTCTAATTTTTGCTGCCATCGGTGGGTGTTTTTGCGATCGGGCCGGTGTATTTAACATCGCGTTGGAGAGCTTTATGCTCTGCTCTGCGTTTTTCGCAGCACTGGGTACATATTTTACGGTCAATCCATATGTGGGTGTATTGTATGGTATTCTTGCTGGATTGGTGTGCGCTGCAATCTTCGGGCTATTTGTATTCTATCTGGATTCCAGTGGAATCGTGGTTTCCATTGCAATGAATCTAAGTGCATGGGGGTTGACCACTCTGCTGATGCTGTTTTTCTGGGGTAGCCGTGGCTCTTTTACGGATGAGCGTCTTGTGAGTCTTCCTACCATCCATATTGCATGGCTTGAGAAGATCCCTTATCTTGGCACCATATTTGATGGACAGAACCTGTTGGTATACTTAGCTCTGGTGATGATGGTGGTAATGTGGTTTGTCATGTACAAGACACCATTTGGCCTCCGTCTGCGGGGTGTTGGCATGAACATGCACGCTGCCCAGACCATCGGAATCGGCACATTGAAATACCGTTGGATTGCAACCCTGATAACCGGTGCTTTCTGCGGAATCGGCGGAGCTGTGCTTCCCATTGGTGGTACGTCCATTTTCTCCGAGAACATGACTGCAGGGCGTGGTTTTCTGGCGGTGGCTGCACTGCTAGTTGCAAAGGGAAATCCACTGTTCTCTGGACTTTTCTGTCTGCTCTTTGCATACACTGACGCAGTTTCTTTGGGTCTTCAGAATATAGGGATTCCTTCCCAGCTGGTGGAAACGCTGCCGTATGTAACCACGATTCTTGTACTGGTGGTTACCGGAATTAACCAGAAGCTTTCGGACAAACGTGGGGCAGCCTTCCAGTGATGGAGAGCTGCATTCTATTCCTGCGATACTTTGGAATGAGATGCTTTGCATAAGGAGTAGAAATATGAAGTCTGAAAGGATTTTGAAACTATAATCCACCTCGGAACAAATCCAAAAATGGTGACGGTATAATCCAGTATCACTTTCCAGCTTCGTTGCATAGATCAATGCGTATGATGAGGGGTAAGGGAGAATGATCCTGCTGTACTTATTAAACGCGATAGATACAGTAGCAAGAGCAAAATGGATGACAAAGACAACAAAGGAAGAGGAATATTCAGAGAAGGGCTTTAAAAGCGCTTTCACCGAATGACAATTCCCTTTTGCTACTGTATGCAAGATACTGAATGCAATAGGCTATACTCTTGTGCCTGTGCGGACTCTCTCGGAGAAAGAAGCATAGGTAGCGCAAACCTGGATTTGACCAAAAATTCCTGAAACATAAAACGGTTGAAAATTACTTGGTTTGGTGGAACTTTGTTTTGTATAAATAATATTCTTCGATTGCAATTATATGCGGTAGATTGGCATTTCATAACCTGAGAAGATGTATTCCAGCAATAAGCAGGAGTTTGCGACAGTCTATAGCAGAAGAAGAGTTGGAAAACGACATCAATCAATCATTTTATCCGTGTTATACATATGGTTAGTCATCCGGGAGAGATACGGACAGAAAGTTACATCCTTCTAGTTATTGGCTACACTGCAGGAAGATTCGTTTTGCAGTAGCCGGTTCCTTATTGATATCACTGGTACGTTTTCAGCAAACAGCTTATTCCCTACATGCTATGGTAAATATGTAAAAATTAGCACTTGCAGATAGTTGGATGCAATTAGTTTTAAATTACGGTTTCGTTGTTGCAAAATGTTTCACATGGTTTGGTATTAATGGTTTATACTGATGGTGGAAAAATTTCCTTAGATAGATAAATGCCCATTATGTAAGGAAAAATATAATGGATTGGAGGAAAGATGCCTCATACAGCAATAGATGACAGAATTGTCAGAGTTGATGCGGTACAGAAAGCAAGAGGAGAGGCCCGGTATGTGTCTGATCTCACATTCTCTGATATGCAGTATGCATATATGGTGCGCTCATCAATCCCTCGTGGAACTATCGATTCAATCACGATGCCCGAGCTTCCTGATGGTTACTGGTTCATAACCTACAAGGATATACCGGCTGAAGGCCGGAATGAGCTCTGGATGATCCAGAAGGACTGGAAGTGCTTTGCAGAGAATGATGTAAAGTATGTTGGAGAGACTATCGGTCTCCTTGTCGGACCCGACCGGAATATGCTCCGCTTCCTTCTTGATAAGATAGAGATCAAGTACACCGAAAAAGAGGCTGCGATAACAATCGATGAAGGTCTTGCCGTGAAGGGCGGCCCTATTGTCGGTGAGGATAATGTTCTCTGCCAGCTGTTTGTGGAGAAGGGAAAGCCTATGGAAGAGGTTTTCAAGGAGGCAGATTCCGTTTTCGAGGAAACCATTGAGACAGGTTTCCAGGAACATGTCCATCTTGAGACAAATGGTGCGATTATCACCATCGAAAATGGCAAATACACTTTCTATGCTTCCGCACAGTGTCCGTTCTATATCCGCAAAGCTGTGGCAGGGCTTCTTGGACTTCAGCCTGATGATATTGTCGTCAAGCAGACAACGACAGGCGGTGCATTCGGTGGAAAGGAACACTTTCCAGATGTTCTCTGCGGGCCTCTGCTTGTTGCAGAGCACAAGATCAGGAAGCCTATAAAGCTTATATTCGACAGAGAAGAGGACATGCTCTATTCGGTAAAGAGGCATCCGTCAAAGACGACATTCCGTACTGCCCTTGATAAGGATGGCAACATACTGGGTATCGATGGTCTTGTCGTATACAACTGCGGTCCTTATCTTTCCGGTTCATTCGTTGTTCTTCAGCGTGGTATCTTCCACGCAAATGGTGTGTATGACATCCCTAACACGTACGTGAAGGGTATTGGAATCGCAACCAACACGTTCCCCTCCGATGCTTTCCGTGGTTTCGGTGCTCCTCAGACACTATATGCCATTGAGACACATATGGAGCATATCGCAAAACGCTTCGGCATCGACCCTGCAGAGTACAAGTCAAGATACTTCATCAAGCAGGGTGGGGAGACAATCACGAATGGTCACATCGTGGAACGCGTGGTCCTTCCTGAAATGATGAAGCAGGTTGTTGATTCTTCTGATTATTTCCGTAAGGCAAAGGAATACACTCCAGGCTGCGGAAAGGGTATCGGAATAAGCTTCTACAACCATGGCGGTGCTTTCACAGGAAATGGAGAGCAGTCAATCATCAAAGCGCATGCACGCCTTGTGAAGACTGGAGAGAGAGTCCGCATAGAAGTCGGTTCAACAGAGATGGGGCAGGGATTCCAGACGACACTCCGGAAGATTGCAGCTGCAACGCTGGAAATACCAATCGAGAATGTCGATTATGATAACCCTGATACCTCTGTGGTTCCTGACTCAGGCCCTACCGCAGCATCCCGCTCCACAATGATTGTCGGACGCCTCATCGAGCGCTGTGGCGAGGAGATGAAGGCCAGGTGGGATGAAGGAGATTTCTCTGTAGAGAAGGAGTATGAGCATCCGGAAGGGCATCCATGGGATCAGAATACATTCCGCGGTGATGCATATCTTGGCTATGGATGGGGCTGCTGCGTTGTCGAGCTTGAGGTCGATAAACTCACAAAGGAAGTGAAGGTTGTCGGAATCTGGTCAAGCCATGACATCGGAAAGGCCATCGACGAACTCATCGTTCATGGACAGGTCAATGGAGGAATCGTTCAGTCTCTCGGTTACGCTTCGATGGAGAAGATGGAGAACAGGAATGGTCATTTCAAGCAGTCATCCATGTCCGATTATGTAATTCCTACCAGCATGGAATTCCCGACACAGAAATGGTTCTTAGTGGATAATCCTTACCAGTGGGGACCTTTTGGAGCGAAAGGTATGGGTGAGCTTGTATTCAATGGAGCTGATGCCGCATACATTGACGCGCTTGAAAGGGCGCTTGGTACGGAGATACAAAAAATCCCGATGCCGCCAGAGGATATTGAGGAGGCTCTGAAAAATGCTCAGTGAGATTGTTTTCCACGTAAATGGCAAGAAAATCGTATTCACCGGCAATCCGCTGACAAGGCTTGTCGATGTTCTCAGAGAGGAACTAGGACTCACAGGAGTCAAGGAAGGCTGTGGAGAGGGCGAATGCGGAGCATGTTCTGTCATCAAGGACGGAAAGCTCGTTACAAGCTGCATTATCCCTGTCGGAGCTGTGCATGGTTCAGATATCTACACAATCGAGGGAATCAGGGACACCGAGAAGGGCAAGTGCATAATCGACGCATTCGCAGAAGGCGGTGCAGTGCAGTGCGGTTTCTGCATCCCTGGAATGGTGATGGCAGCCTATGCTCTTCTTTCTTCGAATCCTCATCCTACGGAACTCGAGATAAGAAAAGGCATAAGCGGGAACATCTGCCGCTGTACAGGCTACGATCTCATTGTTGAAAGCATCAAGCTTGCTTCCGAGAAGGGAGGTGAATTATGGGCATGACATATATTCCTGTTAATCTTCAGGAAGCGCTGCACCTGAGAGCTGAGAAAAAGGCAAAACCCCTTGCTGGTGGCTCTGACATGATGGTTCAGGCAAAACGCGGTATCGGCCTTGCTCCAGAGTTCCCTTTTGATGTGATGATAATCACAGGGCTTGATGAGCTGAAGGGAATAAAGCTTCTTGATGACGGCTCCGTGGAGATCGGAGCTCTGACAACACCTCATGAGATTGCTGTCTCTGACATTGTGCCTTGGCATGTCCGTGAAGCTGCTGCAGGAATGGGCGCGATTGCACTGCGTAACAGTGCTACAATCGGGGGAAACATAGGAAATGCATCCCCGAAGGGAGATCTTCCTCAGCCTCTGATTCTTCTTGATGCTTCTGTAGTGCTTGCATCAATCAGGGGAGAAAGGAAAATCCTGCTTGATGATTTCATTCTCGGGTCAAAGAAAACGGCTCTTGAAGATGATGAGATCATAAAGAGCGTGATCATTCCTCCTCATGATTTCTCATATCTCTTTTACAGGAAGATAGGAATGAGAAGGGCAAACGCGATCTCCAAGCTCTCGCTTTCTGCCGCAGCTGTTGTCAAGGATGGGGAGATCCTTGATTTCCGTGCAGCTTCCGGAGCCGCGGGTCCTCGTGTGATCAGGTCTCGCGATGCAGAAAACATCATAAAGGGACATAAGGTGGAGGAGATACCTTCCCTTATGGATGTATTCCTTGATGCATGGAATGAGGCGATCTCTCCGCATGCCATGCCTCTTTACAGGCGGAATACGACAAGGAGAATGCTGGATTATTTCCTCACTTCAATACATTCTGGAGCGGAGGAAGGCATCATAGAAGAGGAGGCATAGATGAGAAGTATTTTCCATCCCCAGAGTGCAGAAGAAGCTGTCAGACTTCATCATGAGATTGAGAATTCTGTGTATCTTGCAGGTGGAACGGAAATCATGCGTCTCGGTTCCTCCATCTCTCCTGATGAGGCTTTGATAGACATAACTTCACTGCCTCTCTCTGGAATACGGGAAGATGAGGAAGGCGTGGTGATCGGTGCGCTTACGACACTTGAGGAGATTGCCTCTTCTGAGCTTGTCCCGGAGTTCATAAGGAAGGCAGCTTCCTTCGATGCCTCGCTTCAGCTCAGGAATGCTGCGACGATCGGAGGAAACTTTGCATTGAGGCGCACAGACAGCTATCTTCTTCCCTCTCTTCTTGCGTCGGAAGGGGAAATGCAGATCATGTGCACTGAGGGGCTGAAAAGAAAGAGTATCGCAGAAGTGTTTGAGAAGACGGAATGCAAGGCTCTTTTCATGTCATTCATCATTGAGAAGAAACGACACGGAGAGGTAAAAAGGATTGCCCGTTCCTCTCACTCTCATGCGGCAATCACTGCATCTGTTTCCGAAGGCATATATGCCTTTGCCGTCTCCGGTTCCGGCATAGCCTACGGCGCAAGGGATTCATGGAAGGAAATTCCATTCAGAGATGATCTGACAGGATCTGCTGACTATAAGAGGTATCTTGCCTCTGTGATTTTCTGAGGAGGACTGTATGGAAATATGCGCAAGGATAAATGGCAGATCGGTCATTCTTTCCGGTTCTCCGGATGAAAGGCTACGTGATGTGTTATACAGAGAGGGGTATACCTCTGTACGCGACTCGGATGATGGAGAGGGATTTGCAGGTTCTGATACCATTGTCTTCAACGGCAGGCTCAGATACTCAAACCTCATAATGCTCTATCAGGCGGATAACGCAGAGATAAGAACACCGGAAGGCCTGCTTGATGGCAGGGCAATCAACGATGTGCAGGAGGCAATGATAAAAGCCGGAGTCGTCCAGAGTGCATATAATGCTCCTGAAGCTGCGCTCTGTCTTACTTATCTTCTTGAGAAGAATCACGACCCGACAAAGGAAGACATAAAGAAGGCTCTTTCCGGAATATTCATCCGCGATGCGGGCTATGAGCATTACTATATGGCTGTGGATATGGTGAAGGAGAAGAGGAGAAAAGGGGAAATCAGCAAGGAAGCTGCACCTTCATTCAGGGAAAACCTGAAGTACATCGGCAAGCCTACGGGAAAAATCGATGGAGAGGCGCTTGTTTCCGGCGAGAAGCTCTTTGTAGAGGATAAAGTTCCTCCACACACATTTGTAATGCACATCCTCCGTTCTCCTTTTGCACATGCCTTTGTAAAGCGTGTCGATATTCAGAAAGCGCTGGAAGTCGATGGCGTTGTTGATATCTTCACTGCCTTCAACACTCCGGATATCCCATACATGCAAGCAGGTCAGGGTTATCCTGAGCCATCCCCATATGACAGGGTGCTCATCAACAGGAAAGTACGGCATGTGGGTGACAGGGTTGCCGCGATTGTGGCAGAGAACATGGAGGCTGCTCATAAGGCCGCGGCGCTTATTCATGTCGAATACGATCCGATAGATCCAGTGTTCACCGTAGAAGAGGCAATGGCCGATGGTGCACCGCTTGTCCACAATGGAAAGGTTGAGTACATGTCTGGTGCTCCTGCGGATCTTGATGAGTACAACAAGGATGCTGATGAGAGGGAAGAGAAGGTCATTTACCAGTTCCCTCTCCATGGAGACATAAGGAAGAACATCGCAGCCTCTGCCCATGGTGGTATCGGAGACATTGAAAAGGGCTTTGCTGAAGCTGATGCTGTTGTAGATGAGACTTATCAGACAAGCCAGGTACAGTGCACTCCTCTTGAACCCCACGTCTGCTATGGCCACATCGAAGGGGGAAGACTTGTACTGAGCTGCTCGACCCAGGTTCCGTATCATGTGCGCCGTATAGTTGCTAAGGTGTGTTCAATTCCTGAGCATAAGGTTCATGTCATTAAGGAACGTGTCGGTGGAGGCTATGGATCCAAGCAGGATATCCTTATTGAGGATCTTGTAGGATATGCGGTCTGGAAGACTGGAAAGCCTATATACTACCGTAACACTCGTGCAGAGGAGTTCTATGCAAACTCCACCCGTCATCCGATGAGAGTGCGTGTGAAGATGGGAGGAAAGAAGGATGGCACGATTACGGCAATCTACATGGATGTAAGGGCTAATACAGGTCCTTATGGCAACCATTGTCTTACCGTTCCTATGAATGCTTCCTCCAAGACTCTCCCGATATTCCGTGTGGATAACATGTACTATGACCTTATAACGTACTACACGAATATACCGCCGACAGGTGCTTACCAGGGCTATGGTGCGCCAAAGGGGTATTTCGCAATCATCTCTGCAATGGGAGAGCTTGCCATGAAACTGGGTGTGGATCCTCTCGTCATGGCTGAGAAGAACATTGTTGAGTCAGGGTATATGCTCGAAATCCTCAAGGGCCTTGGCGAAGGCAGGGAAGGCACTGTCGTTCCTGTAGGCTCCTGTGGGCTGAAGGAAGCTCTTGAGCGGGGTGCTGAGCTCATTGAATGGGGCAAGAAGGAAGTCTCGGAGGATCCTGAGTGGAAGATCGGAAAGGGCTTTGCGATGATACAGCAGGGTTCAGGACTTCCAGGACTTGACCACTCCAATGCACAGGTCAAGCTGCTTACGGATGGGACGGTGCTTGTCCTTTCCGGCGGCGCGGATATCGGAACAGGACTTGATACGATCTCGCAGAAGATCGCAGCAGAGATTCTGAAGCTTCCTCTCAGTGCTGTCTCCGTAGTCTCCGGTGACACGGATTCCTGTATGTTCGATACGGGTGCATATGCATCCTCCGGAACATATTTCTCAGGGAATGCGTCACTGAATGCCGCGAAGGACCTTCTGAAGAAGATGCTGCATGAAGCTGCGCTGCAGATGGGTGAGAAGGAAGAGGATCTTGATGTAGAGTATCCGGGTTTCATCGTTTCCCGAAGCGGCAAGAAGCTCTCATACTTCCAGCTCTCTCATGATGCGACAGCAGGGGATGGAAGAGGCCAGCTCATCGGAACAGGTTCTTTCACGACTCCGAACTTCGCAGTTCCATATGGAGCACATTTTGCAGAAGTTGCCGTGAATACACGGACTGGTGAGATAAAGGTCAGAAAATTCTATGCAGTCCAGGATGCGGGAACGCCTATCAATCCGGAACTTGCGCTCTGCCAGATGTACGGTGCCGCGATGAAGAGTATCGGTCATACGCTTTACGAGGATATGGTCATAGACAGAAGCGGACGCTGTGTCACTACCACACTAACGGATTATGGAGTTCCGATGATTGATGAAGCTCCCGAGGATTTCCGTGCTGAGCTTGTGGATGTGAATGACCAGTATGGACCTTATGGAGCCAAGTCGATCTCGGAAATCGCATGCAATGGAGCCGCTCCTGCAATTGCAATGGCAATTGCAGATGCAACCGGTGTCTGGGTCCGGTCATGGCCGATTACAGGGGAGAAGATACTCCACGGTCTTGGCAGATTCTGATTCACACTGCGGAGAAAAGCAATGTCGCTTTGCCTCCGCAGACCATATTGATGTCTCCATCGGAGGAAAGGTTGTACTCCTTTATCATTGTATTCCTTCCTCCATGGAGCATTTTTTTTGCCTCTTCCACAGCTTCGGCCTCAATCGCACCGCCTCCCACTGTTCCATGGATGCCGTGTTCTGCCACAAACATCATTGACCCTGTTGCCCTTGGTGCTGAGCCATGCTTTGCTATTATCCTCACGGCAATTCCATGCTCTTCTGCCATAATGCGGAGAAGCGCGGGATCTGCTGTTGAGAAATGCTTTTCAGACCTGAAGCATGCAATGATCTCAGCCATTATTGAAACCGCTATCTCCTCAGGTGTCTCTGCCCCTATTGAAAGACCTACAGGTGTATGAACATTTTCCAGCTCTTTCTCTGAAAAACCCTCATCTTTTAGTATCTGCAGTGCTTTTGCGCTCTTTGCCTTGGATCCTATCATCCCGATATACGAAGAAGGGTGGGAGAGCGCGTATCTGAGACAGTCTGTATCGAATGCATGACCATGGGTGAAGATGACGAAGTAAGGGGAGAGTGCGTTGTACTCTCTCTTCAAGAGCTCTGGAAAAGGGGATACGAAGCGCTCGGCGAGTGGGAAACGCTCCTCTGTAAGAAGCTCTGCCCTGTCATCGAGTATTGTCATCCTCATTCCCTGCAGGACTCCTAGATCATACAGGGCTTTCCCGACATGGCCCGAGCCGAAAAGAACCAGATGTGGCTCTGCTTTCACTGTTTCTGTAAGGTCCGGTGAGGAGAAGTTCCCGCATCCTGTTGAGGCAAGCATTATACCATTCTGGTAAATTGCCTCATTTCCGCTTTGGAAATCTGTCCGTCTTTCCACGCATCCTTTTCCAATAGAATCGAGGAAAACACTGAAATACTCATTCATGCATGATCTCCTTCAGAATCTCAGCGCATGCTGAAATCTCATCTTCAGTTGTGAAAGGGCCGGGAGAGAGGCGAAGCGTACCCACCGGGAATGTACCGAGAACCTTGTGAGCAGACGGAGCGCAGTGGAGACCGACCCTTGTCTCTATATTCCCTCTCTCAAGAAGAAGTGCCGCAATCTCAGCAATATCCTTTTTGTCTGATGAAACGGAAAGAATTGCCGAGCGAGGTGAGCTGATGGGGGCACCGACTGTTCTTAGCCCGTCAATCGATGCAATCCTATCATAGAGAAGTCTTGTCATTGCCAGAGCATGCTCCGAGAGTTCTTTCCTTCTCCCTAGTGTCCATTTCATGGCATTCTCAAAGCCTGCAAGTCCTGGCATGTTCTCTGTTCCTGGAGAGAGTCTTTCAGGAAGTGTATGCGGAATCTCCTCGCTCTCGCTCTCACTTCCTGTTCCGCCTGCAATCAGAGGAGGAAGTGTCTGGGCAATATCGCGCCGCAGAATCATTCCTCCCGTTCCTTCCGGTCCCAGGAATCCCTTGTGTCCTGTGAATCCGATGGCGGCTATGCCCAGATCTGTCATATCTATATCGATGTAAGGGGAGGCCTGTGCCGTATCCACAATCAGAAGGAGTTCATGCTTTCTGGCTATCTCTGCAGGAATAGTCAGATCCTGAATGGCTCCAGAGACATTTCCTCCTGCATTTATAATGATTGCTTTCGTATTCTTCTCTATGAGATTCTCAAGCTCTGAATAATCATTGAAACCGTATCTGTCAGAAGGAATGCGGGAAAAGGGAATGCGGGACTGCACAAGGGGCCTCATTACGGCATTATGCTCATTTGAGGATACAAGCACATGGTCACTTGTGCTGAGAAGTCCTTTTATTATCCAGTTCATTGCTTCTGTAATGTTCCTGGTGAATGAAATGCATTCTGGATGCGGGTATGAGAAAAGGTAGGACAGCATTTCCCGAAGTGAGAGAAGTATGTCAAAGGACTCTTCGCTTTTCCGGCTTTCCGTCCTGTAAAGATTGACGCAGCCTTCTGCTATATATTCCGCTATTGCTTCTCCTGTTCCCGGAGCTTTCGGAAATGCTGTTGAGGCGTTGTCGAGATAGATTCTTCCCATGCGATGATTGTATCACAATGTCATTGTGTTTTCCATAATACAATGGTAAAACATTAATCATGAGAATAGCTGAGAAAGGAAAGCTTGCCATTACCGGTGCCGTTATCGGTGTTGCAGCTGTTGTTCTGACAATCCTTGGAAACCCCGGTAACATGGGTTTCTGCATTGCATGTTTTCTGCGTGATACGGCAGGTGCAATGCATCTTCATACTGCCTCGATTGTCGAGTATGTGCGTCCTGAGATCATAGGCATCATTCTGGGATCGTTTTCGCTGAGTGTCATCTCCGGTGATTTCCGTCCCAAGGGGGGATCTTCCCCGATGCTCCGTTTTGTCATCGGTTTTATCGTGATGCTTGGAGCACTGGTATTTCTTGGATGCCCGTTGAGAATGGTGATAAGACTTGGAGGAGGAGACCTCAATGCACTTGTAGGCCTTGTCGGTTTTTCTGCCGGTATAGGTATCGGCTGTATTTTCCTTAATATGGGATTCTCTCTCGGCAGGGCTGAGAAACAGAGCGGGGTGGAAGGCGTTGTGCTTCCGTTCTCGACTGTGATTCTGTTTGTGCTTTTCCTCGCGTTCCCATCGCTTTTCCTTTTTTCCGAGTCCGGACCCGGGTCAATGCACGCTCCCGTTGCTGCAGCTCTTCTTGCTGGCCTCGTTGTCGGTGCACTTGCAGAACGCACAAGGCTCTGCATGGCCGGAGGCATAAGGGATATGATCCTCATCAAGGATTTTACGCTTATCACAGGATTTGCCGCTATTTTCATTGCAGTCCTTGTTGGAAATCTCATCAATGGAAGCTTCTCCCTCGGTTTTGACAACCAGAGTGTGTCCCATTCAATGCATATCTGGAATTTCCTCGGCATGTTTGCAGTAGGTCTTGGCTCCGTGATGCTTGGTGGCTGTCCTCTTCGTCAGCTTATCCTCGCAGGTGAAGGGTCGACAGACAGTGCAATGGCTGTTCTCGGAATGATTGCAGGTTCTGCATTCGCACATAATTTCTCGCTTGCATCCAGTGCCGGCACAGGTCCTGGCACAAATGGCAAGGTCGCACTTGTTGCCTCGATAATAATTCTTCTGGCTATCGCGGCAGGGATGACAGCGAAAAGGAGAAAGTCATGAAAGAACTCGATACATCCGGATTCAGCTGCCCTGAGCCTGTCATAATGACAAAAAAAGCGCTCAAGGAGAGTCCTGAAGGACTTGTAGTCATCGTTGATAACAGGGCTTCGAAAGAGAATGTCACACGTTATGCAACAGCTTTAGGATATAATGTCAGCACAGAGGATGGACAGGGCAATTGGAAACTGAAGATCTCAAAGTAGCGACATTCTACAGCCATTACGGGGCTATCCTTTTCAAGAAGAGGCTCGGAGGAGATGCTGTTCTCCGTCCAGTGCCCCGTGCACTCTCATCATCCTGCGGCACTGCAGTATTCTTCACATCTCCTTTTTCCCTGGATGCTGAGGATGAGTATTTAGAGGCTGTTTACAGAAAAGAAGGGGATGGATGGAGTGTGATATGGAAGAGGTGAGGCTGACATCCCTTGTCCGCAGCTCCGGGTGCAATGCAAAACTTCCCCCTGGAGATCTGCATAAAGCTCTCGATAATCTTCCACAGAAGAGAAGCGAAGCTCTTATTGAGGGTTTCGAGAGCGCGGATGATGCCCTTGTCTATGACATCGGCAACGGCAGGGTTCTCATAGAGACTGTGGATTTCTTTCCTCCGATGGTGGATGAGCCTGAGATCTTCGGAGAGATTGCTGCGGCAAATGCCATCTCTGACATTTATGCAATGGGCGGGGAACCTGCAGTTGCCATGAGCCTTATGTGCTTTCCTTCATGTCTGGACATCTCTGTCATGAGAAGGATAATCGAGGGGGCGATAAGAAAGACAGGAGAAGCCGGCGTCGTGATAGCAGGCGGGCATACGATATCTGACAGAGAACCGAAATTCGGACTCGCTGTCACGGGTTTTGCAGAGAAGGACAAGGTCTGGTCGAATAAAGGAGCCAGAGCCGGTGATGTCATTGTTCTCACCAAGAAGCTTGGTACAGGCATCCTGATGACCGCCCATAAGGCCGGAGAGACGGACGGGCGTGAAGCTGTGGAGCAGATGCGAACCCTCAACCGAAGGGCAAAGGAGAGTGCAGACGGTCTTGATGTCCATGCCGCGACGGATGTGACGGGTTTTTCCCTTCTGGGACACTCTTACGAGGTTGCAGCGGCATCGGAAGTCTCGATAGTCATTGACTATTCCTCACTGCAGTTCATTCCAGGAACGGAGAATGCTGCACGCTTCGGCTTTGTTCCTGAGGGAAGGTATACAAATGAGGATTATCTGGAAGACAAAGTCTCAATACCGTCATCCATGCCCCTATACTGCCGTGATATGCTCTTCTCACCTGAGACTTCTGGAGGACTCCTTCTTTTCATGAGCGAGGAAGATGCCTTTTCATACCTTGATAGAATGGAGAGTGCATTCATTGCCGGAAGGGTTGTTGAGAAAGGCAGTGAGAGGCCCCGCGTCCAGGTCTCTTTTCCCTGATTGATTGAAACTGGCTGAATTCCCTTCTTTGCATTAGACTTGTAAATGGAGGGAGTATGGCTGACAACATAATGGATGCGTTTCTTCTGCTTGTTGATGAGGATTCTTCTGTCCGTGAGGAACTGGATAGGAGAATCATGGAGTATGAAGGGGAGACTTGCGATATAACAAAGGAAGTGCTTGTCCCTTATGCGAATGAGCTCGGTTTCTCGATCACTGAAAAGGATGTTGAGATCTATAACGGCCATGAAAATGATGGCAGTGAGGTTCCAGAGCACCTGAGAACGAAATGACGTGCAACATTCTGCAACGTCTGATTGCGTACTCTGCGATGCTGTGATAGAGTTTCTATGAATATCCAAGGAGGACTATAATGGCCAGAGACAAGGTTGAGATCCGGAAGATGATAGAAGAGCTCAAGGCTCTCAATACATCAAACATGTACCTTAATGATTTCTTCCATACATGGAAGGAGAGCGATGATGAGATTGCTGCAGTCTTCAAGGTCGCAGAGATTCTCAGAGGAATGAGGGAGAACAATATCTCCTCGAAGGTGTTTGATTCGGGACTCGGAATCTCGATTTTCCGTGATAATTCAACAAGGACAAGATTCTCATTCGCTTCTGCCTGCAACCTCCTTGGCCTTGAGGTTCAGGATCTCGATGAGAAAGTTTCCCAGATTGCACATGGAGAGACGGTCAGAGAGACAGCCAATATGATTTCCTTCATGGCTGATGTCATCGGTATCCGCGATGATATGTATATCGGTAAGGGCTACACATACATGAAGAGCGTTTCCGAAGCTGTGCAGGAAGGATACAGGGATGGCGTTCTCGAGCAGAGGCCGACACTTGTGAACCTCCAGTGTGATATCGACCACCCGACACAGTGCATGGCAGATATGCTTCATGTAATCAATCACTTCGGAGGAGTTGAGAATCTCAAGGGTAAGAAAGTCGCAATGACATGGGCATATTCTCCTTCCTATGGTAAACCGCTTTCAGTTCCACAGGGAGTTATTGGACTCTTCACACGTTTCGGAATGGATGTGGTTCTTGCTCATCCGGAAGGATATGATGTGATGAGCGATGTTGAGGATGTCGCAAGAAAGAATGCAGCCGCTTCCGGTGGTTCATACAGAAAGGTCAATACAATGGAAGAGGCATTCAAGGATGCGGACATCGTTTATCCGAAGTCATGGGCACCGTTTGCAGTGATGGAGGAGAGGACGAAGCTTGTAGGAGAGGGAAGGTTCGACGAGCTCAAGGACCTGGAGAAGAAGTGCCTCGAGAACAATGCGAAGTTCAAGAACTGGACATGTACTGAAGAGCTTATGAAGACCACAAAGGATGGAAAGGCTCTCTACATGCATTGTCTTCCTGCTGATATCACAGGTGTATCCTGCAAGGAAGGAGAAGTCGATGCATCCGTCTTTGACCGCTACCTTGTTCCGCTTTACAAAGAAGCATCCTACAAGCCATATGTTATAGCTGCAATGATTTTCCTCTCAAAGTTCAAGGATCCGTCAGGAAAACTTGCAGAGCTGCTGGATGCTGCAGCACCAAGAATCAGATAAGTATCTTCAATGTAAAGAATAAGGGACTGCTGAGGCAGTCCCTTGTCTAATAATTATTTACATATTGAGTATTCTTTCTGCATCTGACGGTGTCAGATTATAGTTGTAATAGAGTTTGTAATACTCGATGGTCTTCTCCTTAATATCCACAGGATAGAGTTCTGGATAGAGAAGATTCCCTAGCCAGTATATTCCTATGATCCTGTTCGTTGCCGGAGGATTGTCTATAAACGGATATGGCTCTGATGGCAGCAGATAGACCTTGCCATTCTGTACGGCTCTGAGGTTTTTCCATTCCTTTGCTGTTGTCACCTCATTATATGCCTCAGGGGAGGTGAGGATGATCACATCTGGATCCCAGATATAAAGCTGTTCCATTGATACCTTGTTTGAGGAGGATCCGAATGAAGAGGGAACGACATTTCTGGCTCCCACTTTCTCAATCACCTCACCGTGGAAATTCCCTTCCGCAATGCCGTCAAGACCATCATCTGATGAGGAGTAATAGACAGTTACAGGATCTGTTATCATTGTTCTTGCGTTTTCTGCCATTCTGAGGGCTTCTTCTGCAAAAAGCGCAAGATCCTCGCATTTTTCCTCTTTGCCGAGAAGCTTTCCGAGTGTCCTGAAAACCTGGGGAGTGTTATCGAGATATGCCTCGATGAAGATGACAGGAATCATTATATCGTGTTCAAGATCATCAAGCTCCTTCGCCATCTCTTCCCTTGTTCCCTTTATCTCTCCCATGTCTATGACCACATCAGGAGCTGCGGACATCAGTGCTTCCTTGTTCAGGTTTGCCTTCTTTCCGTAGAATGTTCCGAAAACGGGAAGGTTCACCACATCCTGCACGAAATAGTCTTCTGCGCTTCCTGAAAGCTTGGATGACCATCCTGCAATCTGCTCCGGAGCAACTGAATAGAGCACCAGCTGTGAAAGATTTCCTGATGGAACAATTCTCTCAATGCTTCCAAGATCTCTTTCTCTTCCGAGTGAATCCGTGAAAGATACTGCAAAAAGCTGTATCGACATAAGGCATACGAGGAAAAGCACGATTGTCTTTTTCATCCTTCATTCCTCCTTTCTCCATATTGTGAACAGTGTTGAATGCTTTCTGTTGGGGAGCATGTAACCGTACTCTGTCTCCTGCAGGAATGCCAGGTATTGATCCTTGCGTTCATCTCCATACATTCTCTTCACGAATCTCTCCGCTTCTTCCATATTCCGGAGAGGCTGGCTGAAATCGGCTGTGAATGGAGTCACTCTGTATTGGATATCATTTCTTTTACCGAGGAAGCTTTTTATCCTTTCCGTCTCTCCCTCTCTCTTCCTGAGCGTGTCACATTGCCCGCGATGCTCTGAGACTGCATATATGATCTTCCTTCCCGCTTCAAGATATCTGTCAAGATTGTCATTTTCCGTAATGCGCCCGAAGAAAATCATCAGAATGACATCTGCCTTATCGGGAATGCAGGATGCATCCAGAAGGGAGTAGATGGAGAGACCTGAGCGGGATACCGCTTCACATATTGCGGCTCTGTCGTTATCTGTCGCGGTTATCCTGTATCCATCGCGCGCAAGGATCTCTGCGACATATCCCAAGCCGCATCCAAGTTCGAGGATGCTCTCATTCTTATTCACATGTCTTTCTATCTCATTTGCAAGAAGACGGTGGAAAACAGTGGATGATGAAGCGTCCCTGTACCACCTTATTCTTTCATTATCCCACCACATAGTCACCTCGGAACGCAGATTATCCTGCGGTTTTCGCCAGTCTCGATTTCCCTGATGCAAAGTTTGCGTGAATAGAGTTCTTCCAGTACTTTTCCGTCAAGGAGCTCTTTAGGCTTTCCATGAAAGGATATATGGCTCTCTGAAAGGACCATAACATCAGTTGCGTTCATAAGCGCCTGTTCTGGGTTGTGAGTTGAGAAGATGATGGTATATCCTTTTTCCTTCAGTTTTGCAGTAGTCTCCATTACAAGGAGCTGGTTGGAGTAATCCAGAGCTGATGTCGGTTCATCAAGAAGAAGTATCCTTGCATCCTGTATGAGTGCCCTTGCAATCAGGACGAGCTGTCTCTCTCCACCGGAGATTGCATTCACAACCCTCATGGAAAGATCCGCTATCCCCAGCGTCTCCAGAATCTCCTCAGCCTTTTCCCTGTCCTTTTTCCCAGGCTTGCCGAAAAGGGGCAGCAGAGGTGCTCGTCCCATAAGCACTGTATCCATTACAGAGTATGAATAGACAATCTCCGATGATTGCGGAATGTATGCAATCTGCATTGCCCTTTCCTTCTTTTTCATCAGCGCAGCATCCTCTCCGTCTATGAGAAGGCTTCCTTTCTCCGGGCGGAGAAAACCCAGAATAAGACGAAGGAGCGTGGTTTTTCCCGATCCGTTTCTGCCGAGTATTGCCAGCGCTTCCCCTGATGACACTGAGAAGGAGATGTCCTCAAGAACCTTTCTTTTCCCATAGCTGAAAGAGAGTGACCTTGCTTCAAGCCTCATTCTTTCTTCCCTCCTTTATGATGAGATACAAGAAGAAGGGCGCACCGATGAATGATGTGAGTATTCCAATCGGTATCTCAGAATAGGTTGCTGATCTTGATACGGTATCAACTGCGGTCAGAAACGCAGCCCCGAGGATTATCGATGCCGGGATGGTTTTTCTTGAGTCGGTTCCGGTGATCATGCGTGTTATGTGAGGAATCACGAGTCCTACCCATCCGATCACGCCTGCAACAGCCACAGTGGATGCTGTCATCAGAGTTGCCGATGCAATCGCGATGCCGCGTATGAGACGGGTGTTTACCCCCAGCGATAATGCCTCTTCTTCAGGAAGGGAGAGTATGTTCATCCTCCATGAAAGAAGAAGTACCGGAATTATTGATATCACTATGGGAATGATAATCAGGCGTACCTCATCCATTCCGGCTCCTGCAAGAGAGCCCATCAGAAAATATGTGATGGAAGGTAACTCATCCTCAGGGTCAGCAACGAGTTTTATGAAGCTTGTACCGGACTGGAACAGTGAGCTTATCATTATGCCACCGAGAACAAGACCCAGAACCTGATTTGACGGCACTTTCGATGCAATTGCCCACACAAGGATCACGGCCGTTATTCCCATGATAAAAGCAAGCAGAGGAACTGAGAATGACGGAAGGGCAAGAAGGAGAGCCAGAGCCGCTCCGAATCCTGCACCCGTCGATGTTCCAAGCACATCGGGAGAGACCATTGGATTGCGGAAGATTATCTGGAATATGAGGCCGGAAAGGGAAAGGGCTGCGCCGATCAGAGTCGAGGCGAGTATCCTTGGCAGCCTTATGTTGAACACGACAGATTCTGCCTGTGGTGTCCAGTCCGGGGTTATCGGCAGGATTCTCGAGAGAAGTATTTTTATCAGTTCCAGAGGATTGACCGGGTAGCGTCCTATGGAGAATGAGAGAACGAAGACAAGTACGTAGAGAATAATGAGGACAGCAATTTCCGGAGCTTTGTCAGATTTTCTCAAGGTATCCTCCTTTCGCCTCCTGGAGCTTGCTGTTCATCTCTTTCGACAGAGACTGGAAGCTATCAAGAAGCTGTCGTCCGCTTTCAGTAAGCTCTGCCTTTCCTCCTCCTTTCCCGCCCTGTGAGCGCCTTACTGCTTCCTTTCCTATGGCTTTCTCCGTCCCTCTTATCATCTTCCAGGCCTTGGAGTAGGAGAGTCCCATCTTCTCTGAGGCGTGACGCACGGATTCGGTTTCATCAATGAGAATGAAAAGCTCGGCAACGCCTGGGCCGAAAAAGGGTTTGCCTGTGTCGTCTGTAAGTTTCAAAAGCAGTGTTGCATCCATCGAATTGTTTCCTGAAATAATTCGCTTCCATTATATATCTGAAAATATGATGGAGCAAGCATAATGCACTTCTGGATATACAGATTGTGTGAGTGCCTTCCGCACAACTGAATTCAGCGTGTTTTCCCGGTGCTTTACAGGCTCTGGGGCAGTGTTAATCCCAAAGCCTGAAAATGTTGTACATATGGTGCAAGCTCCCATAGGCTTGCCTGTGGAAAGAATTACTGAAGACAGCTAAGAACAGAAAAAGAGCTGAACAGTCTACGCATAATCGGGATCGATGTTAAACTGGAATGAGTATGTCGGGAATGCCTCATTCAATGCATTTGTGGCATCTTTACGGAATGCAGCGTAATCAGTGAGAGAGAAATCCACGACCACATCAAAGTGCACTCTCGAGTCTTCCATATGCACATGGAATGCATGGATGGATATAACGGAGGGAGATACATTCTTCAGTACTTTCAGAACCTCTTTCTTCATCAGTATGACCACAGGATTGTCTGAGTTGACCGCATACATTCCGAATGTGAAGTAGATACCCATCTTGTTCATTATCTCAACCTGGGCATCGGTCATCGCATCGAAAATCTCCTCACCCTTGGCATCGGATGGAACCTCAACATTGCATGTTCCGATCATTCTTGAAGGACCGTATGTATGTATCTGGATATCATAACCACCGGAAAGAGGAGGATGCGTTGCTATTATCTTTCTGATCTCCTTTACCGTTTCCTTCGATGGACGCTCTCCTACGATTGCAGATACTGTGTCAACGACACTCTTGACACCTGCATACATGATGAACACGGAAACTATTATTCCGGCCCAGCCGTCAACCGGGAACGATGAGAAGAGCGATATCACTGATGCTATGATTGTAACAGAGGTCGCCATTGCATCCGAAAGAGCATCCATTCCTGATGCTGATAATGCCTCGCTTTCAATGCTTTTCCCGTTTTTCTGGTTCACTCTCCATAGAAACAGCTTCACACCGATTGTCAAGAGGAGTATGAAAAGCATCGGAGCAGATACTGTCACGGGACTAGGATTCTGTATCCTGTCTATGGATGTCCTGAAGAATGCTCCGCCTGTGAAGAGCACTATAAATGCCACAAAGAGAGCGGAGATATACTCAATCCTGCCGAATCCGAGAGGGTGTGTATGCGTAGGTTTCCTTTTGGCGATATTGAAACCCATTATCGTAACAACAGAAGAAAGCATGTCAGAAGCATTGTTTGCAGCATCTGACATGATTGCCACGGAGCCTGAAAAAAGTCCTATGACAATCTTTACTATGGCGATTGCCGCATTCGAGATAATTCCAAGGAGTGCGGTTCTCTTCAATACCTTATTCCGTTTCTCTTCATCAATCATTGTCGAGTAGTCTAGCGTGGAGAATAAAGCTAATCAAGGCTATAATCGGAGAGTGAGACTTTCTGATGTACTTTTTGAAACCCTTCTTCCAGAGAAAAGGGGATTTATATCGATAACGGGAGGTGGAGGGAAGACAACGCTCCTTTCACTGCTTGGGAAAAAAGCCGCAGAGGCGGGATGCTCCGTGCTCCTGACGACTACGACAAAAGTGGCATCTCCCTACCTTCATGATTACAAGGCTGATACGATATTCGGAGATGAGAGTATCCTTGCCCATGTTCCGGAAAAAGGTCGCATTGTCTTTTACAGTGAGCACCATACGCTTGATATGAAGAAATGGATCGCCCCAAGAGATGACGTTCTTACTGTCCTATATTCCCATTTCGATGTGATTATCGCAGAAGCAGATGGTTCAAGAGGACTGCCGCTTAAAATACATACAGAGCGCGATCCTGTCATACACCCCCTGACTACAGCAGTAATTTCAGTCATGGGGCTGTGGGGAATTGGGGGAAAGGCATATGCGGAAGCCTTCGGTGAGGACAGGGATATAATAATCAATGGAGATTACCTTCAATGGTACCTCAATGCACCAGAAGGTCTCTGCAAGGGATTCGTGAATAACAATGCAGTCGTATTCAATGGTGCAGAGAACGTCGATGATGATGTCATGAAGATGCTTTCAGGTCTTTCATATCCTGCAGACACGAAGGCATATGCCGCATCTGAGATGGAGGACAGGATTTATGGGTTTATTTGCTGAAGCTGCTGAACTTGAGAAGAACGGTAAGGCCTTTGCGCTTGTCACGATAACAGATACAGAGGGTGTTGTTCCGAGAAGAAGCGGCAGGATGATTGTCTCGGAAGATTGTACTGCAATCGGGACTATCGGTGGCGGGGAGATTGAATACAGGGCAATGCTCATAGCCAAAGATGCTATAAAGAATGGAAAAGGTGGTCATTTCCGTATCGAGCATGGGCATGATGGAGTTGTTTGCATCTTCGTTGATATCCCCATTCCCTCGAAAAAGGCTGTGATAGTCGGTTCTGGGCATGTCGGCAAGGCAATTTCCTCTTTGCTTAGAAGCCTTGGCTGGAGTGTTATCATTCTTGAAAAAGGAACGGATGAGAAGACTCTTCTTTCTACGGATATTGATGACAAGACTGCCATAATAATTGCGGGAAAGCATGATGCAGCGCTTGTCAAAGCCGCTCTCTCCACTCCTGCATTCTACGTAGGACTTCTTGCTTCGCGGAGCCTTCTGATAGCTCCTGATCCAAGGCTTTATTTCCCCATCGGGCTGGATATAGGAGAGGAGACGCCTGAGGAGATTGCCGTTTCCGTCGTTTCGGAGATTATGGCTGTATTCAATAAACGTACAGGAAGGAGCAACAGGGACTGGCAGAAAAGGCTTGTGATTGTCCGTGGTGCCGGAGATCTTGCAACGGGAACGATTGTCCGATTGGTTAAAGCAGGATACAAGGTCCTGGCCCTTGAGACAGAGAAGCCTACAGTCATAAGAAGGACCGTATCCCTTGCAGAGGCTGTGTATGAGAAGAAAATGACTGTCGAGGGAGTGACTGGTGTTCTTGTCCAGAATGATGCAGAGGCGAGAAGAGCACTCGACGATGGTATGGTTCCTGTAATGATAGACCAGGATCTTTCCGTTCTGGAATCTTTCCATCCTGTAGTCCTTGTCGATGCTATCATCGCAAAGAAGAATCTCGGCACCAGAAAAGGGATGGCTCCGCTTGTGATTGCTCTGGGACCTGGATTCACTGCAGGCATTGATGCCGATGCCGTGATAGAGACAAAACGTGGTCATACACTTGGTTCCGTGATATGGCAGGGCTCTGCCATTCCCAATTCCGGTGTGCCTGGAGTAATCGGGGGATACGGGAAGGAGCGGGTGATACATTCCCCCGCATCCGGTGTTTTCAAAGGCGTGAGGGAAATCGGGGACATCGTAAAACAAGGAGATGTTATTGCATATGTTGGCAGTACTCCTGTCATTGCCACGATAAACGGAAAACTCCGCGGTCTTCTTCATGACGGTCTTTCTGTCTCTGAAGGGTTCAAAATCGCGGATATTGATCCGAGGGGAGAGGAGGCAGATCATCTGACCATCTCGGACAAGGCCCGGGCAATAGCCGGAGGTGTTCTCGAAGTCGTCACCTCGAGGTTGAATGAAATCACGTAATGAGGCATCCTGAGAACATGTCTGTACTAGAGGAAAGAATCAAAGCACTTCGGAAAGGTGCTTCAGCACTGTCAGTCACAAGCAATGATACAAGGAAGAACGCTCTTGAAAAGATGGCAGAAGCGATACTCAGGAGAAAGGCGGAGATTGTCGCTGCAAATGAAGAGGATATTGCAAAGGCAAAGGAATCCGGCATACCTTCTTCAATCCTCAATCGCCTGAAATTCACCGATGACAAAATCGCGTCTGCCGTAAAAGGCCTGAGGGAGCTCATATTCCTTCCCGATCCGGTGGGCAAGGTCAGGGAAGCGCGTGAGCTTGATGATGGTTTTATACTGAAGAAAGTGACATTCCCTATCGGTGTCATTGCCATGATTTTCGAAGCACGCCCGGATGCCCTTGTACAGATTGCAGGACTTGCGCTCCGCTCGGGAAATGCTGTTGTTCTCAAAGGTGGAAAGGAAGCCGAGAAGACAAACAGAGTGCTTGTCAGCATCATCGGGGATGCAACGGAGAGCGTTGTGAATGCATCCTGGATTTTTGGAATCGAGAGCCATGCAGATGTTGATGCCATTCTCAAGATGGAGAAGGATATCGATCTCATCATTCCCCGCGGTTCAAATAAATTCGTGAGCTATGTGATGGATCACACGCATATTCCGGTGATAGGACACTCAGATGGAATATGCTCTGTATATGTCGACAAGGATGCCTGTGTGGACATGGCCGTGCGTATTGCTGTTGATAGCAAGGTCCAGTATCCGGCAGCCTGCAATGCAGCAGAGACGATTCTTGTTCACAGAGACATCGCACCTTCCTTCCTTCCAGCGCTTTCAGATGCATTCAGGAAGCATGGTGTTGTTGTGCACGCGGATGAGGAGAGCCTGAGATATATGCCGGACGCCATACCGGCAACCGAAGAGGATTACTGCACCGAGTACCTCGCTCTTGAATGTGCTATAAAGACCGTGGGTTCCATTGAAGAGGCAATTGATCATATTGCAGAGCATGGATCGCATCATACCGATTCGATAGTCACATCATCAGAATCATCAAAGTCTCTCTTCTTCCAGGCTGTTGACAGTGCGGATGTCTTCTGCAATTGCTCAACGCGTTTTGCAGATGGTTTCAGATTCGGCCTTGGTGCTGAAGTGGGAATCTCCACATCTAAAATCCACGCGCGGGGACCTGTGGGGCTTGACGGCCTGATGACGACCAAGTGGCTTCTTTCCGGTCATGGAGAGATTGTCGCGGATTACACAGGGGCTAACGGTAGGAGCTTTACGCACAAGGAAATTGAGAATGCGTGATTTTTCTTCTGTAAAGAGAGTTGTTATAAAAGCCGGTACGAATCTCCTTTCATCAGAGACCGGCATCGATATGGACAGGGTAAGGGCAATTGTCGATCAGATTGCTCTTTTAAGGGAGAAAGGGTATCAGGTGATACTTGTCTCATCCGGTGCCGTAGGCCTTGGCGCAAAGGCTCTTGGTCATAACAGTCCTGTTGTATATGTTGCGATGAAGCAGGCATGCGCGGCTATCGGGCAGCCGCTTCTGATGAGCGCCTACAGGGAAGAGTTTGAACGCCATAACCTTCTTCCTGCACAGGTTCTTATAACAAAATCAATTCTCAACAACCGTAAGAGCTACAATAATCTCCGTTCCTCGGTCTCGATGCTTCTTGCGATGGGTGTTGTCCCGATCTTCAATGAGAATGATGTCGTGTCGACAGCTGAGCTGAAGGATGTCTTTGGAGACAATGACAGGATGAGTGCTCTTGTCGCATCTAAAATCGATGCGGACCTTCTGGTTCTTCTTACAGACATTGACGGGCTTTATACCGGAAATCCAAGGACGGATGAAAGCGCTGTGCTCATCCATACGATTCCGGAAATAACTCCTGAGATAATGTCATACGCGAAGGGGGCGGGGTCTGCATTCGCAACCGGTGGTATGAAGACAAAGCTTCTTGCCGCGGAGATTGCCCAGAAGGGCGGTTGTGGTACAGTCATCGCATCTGGCTATGAGAAAGATGTGCTGATGAGAATCCTCCAGGGAGAGGAAATCGGTTCATACATTCTTCCTGAGGCAAGGCTTTCACAGAGGGAGAGATGGATACTCAATACAACTCCCCATGGATCGATAATTGTGGATGAAGGCGCAAAGCGAGCGCTCTTTGAGCACAAGAGCCTCTTGCCTTCAGGCATAAAAGGCATAGACGGAGTGTTCGGAAAAGGCGAGGTTGCCGCTATAATGGATGAAGGTGGATGCATCTTTGCCAAGGCTGTTCCGTATTTTGACAGCACGGAGATCGAGAAGCTTCAGGGCCATAAGAGCTCTGATATTGAAACTGTTATAGGTAAAGGGAGGAAGGATGTGATCTTCAGACCTGAGGATCTCGTCTTTACAGAAAGTGTCTGATTACAGGGTAATGCACCAGAGACAGGATGTCGGTATAAGAATCTCATCGCTTTACAGACAGCAGCAGCTTGCCATAGGAATCCTTGATCTTTCTTCCAAGGAAGAGCTGATTGATTCATTGAAGTGGTATACCGCGAATATGAGCAATTCAATTTATGTAATCACGCTCCAGACCAGGATAGATGAGGAAGACTGGCAGGCAATGTTTCCTGATGTTAATTTCATCATCTTCAAACAGCCTGCGACGACAGGAGAGTATATAAATGCATTTGCTGATGAATGCTATGCTACATACTTCCTTGTAGTCAGGACGGACTGTACGCTCATTGCATTTGAAGGGGAGCATCTGATGGCCCTGATGGCTGAAAAAAACCATCCTGCTATCATAACACCTGTGATGATATCCTCATCCCTGGAGGTCCTTCCTACGCTCCGGGCTCCTTATATCAATGGCCGGCAGGTTGATCCCATGTCTTTTACGCCATCTGTAGATACTGATGAGGAGGAGCAGAACCTCTACCCTGTAATGCAGCTTGGTCTGTATGACAGAGCGCTTTTCCAGCGTCTCCGGTCATACGATACGCTCATCTCAGGAGAGTTCTATCAGGCGATGGATTTCGGTGTGAGATGTTTTCTCCTTGGATATAAAATCATCACAACGCGCTCACTTGCTCTTCAGTTCCCAAAGCGCCTTTCGATAATCGAGGACAGATCTCTTTGTGACGGCTCTGACAGATTCTATACAAAGGCAATGTCAATCCGTCGTATAGCCGGTAAGAATGTCATAGAGAAATGGAAACCCTATGTGGATAAGGAAGTTCTAAATGAGGAAGTGAAGAAAAAGCAGATGCTGCTTCAGAAGACAGATTTCTTCACTCTGATGAAGAACTGGAAGACAAAGGACTCTGCAGAGGAAGAGCCGGAGAAACAGTAGCTTTCTGAAATTCCAAGAGACAAAAGCGGGTGTTATGCCCGCTTTTGCTTATCAAGAAAGTAGCAAGGATTAGATCCCGATTATATTGAGCAATATTCATGCTCTGGATTCTCAGATATTTCACTTTTCTTTCAGGCATATGATGAATGAAAACGAGATACATGCCTTCCGTGGCATGAAGACAGGCTATTCATGGCGTCCTTAATAACCATCGGACTGCTTGTTCTGTCTGAATCTTAGCCAAAGTGCCCGTCTCCTGCGTATATATCTATGAAGGAGGAGCGAAATGGGCTTTCTCAGCCAGAATGAAAAACAAGACCTGCTTAGAAACATCACGCTTGAAGATGATCGTTTTTTCTCGAAATGCCTGAGCGGAAGCAATGAATGTGCAGCTCTGATGCTGCGTATAATACTTTCCCGCGATGATCTTGAGGTTGTGGAAACAAGGACTCAGGAATGGATGCAGAACATAGTCAATCATTCCATTCGTCTTGATATCTACGCAAAGGATAAGAAAGGAAATATCTATGATATTGAGATTCAGAAGACAGCAAGCGGTGCAAGCCGGAGAAGGGCGCGTTACTATAGTGCTATGCTGGATACAGAGAGCCTGAAGAAAGGAGAGGACTATGAGAAGCTTCCGGAGTCATATATCATATTCTTAACGTCCGATGATGTGATAGGTGAAGGAAAAGCTCTGTATATGATAGAGCGGAGAGTTGAAGAGACCGGGAGCCGATTCATGGATGGAACGCATATAGTCTATGTCAGTTCATCGCTTGCCGATAAGGACACAGCACTTGGCTATCTTGTCCATGATCTGAAGTGTGCTGATCCGGAGAGAATGTATTATACTGAGCTAAGCGAGAGGGTGAGATTCTTCAAGGAGAAAGAGGAGGGAATGATAGAGATGGGAAAGGAATACGATGAAGTATTTGAGAAAATAGTCGACAGACTCGTAAGCGAGGCAAAAGCTGACATCATTCAGAAAGGAATGAAGGAAGGAATTCAGAAAGGTAAACGAGAAGGCATCAAGGAGGGTAGGCTAGGTGTTGCCAGAACCATGATAGCAGATGGTTCCGTTCCGTTATCCAAGATTGCCGAGTTCTCCGGACTTTCTCTTAATGAAGTAGAGAATATCAGGGCGCACATGTTTAACTAGATAATATGCTGCCCCTTCATGGTAAACTTCCACAGGATATTCCAGAAGGGACAGACCTTATATCTGTCTACAAGAGAGTGAGACGGCAAAAGCAGAGGAATGCAGAATCACATCACCACTTCCAAATACCAAAGAATTCTCCCAGTTTGCAGAAAAGGCCTTGCGAAGAGCAAAGGCCTTACGAAGAGAAAAGAACAATAATCTGACTAATTCTTAACGTTTGTCTCAAAGGATAATGGGCAATCATGGGTCATTGCCCATCTCAATGTATCGTTCAGCCTTTTCTGATATCCTTTGGCATCGGAACCCTTCAGCCAGAAAAGAATATCTGAATCAATCCTGACCGTGACTGGTTTCTTTACAGGTTTCCAATTCCTGAAATGGCCTTTTGAGAAATCCGTTATTTCAGGTATGTCAGACAGGTCAATCTGATTATCGGGAATTGCATTTTTTTCACTTTCACGAATAAAGGCTTCTAAGTCTTTCATAGTACATCCTCCTTTCCGATGCGGTTGCACGTCTTGCCGATATGATCCGGATCCGTCCCCTTTCCGTGTAACAGGAAACGACCACCGACAAACCATCTACTATGGCTATTCCCTGAAACCTTGTTTCTTCTGAATGACCCTCGTCATATTGTTCCCAGAAAAAGGGGCTATCGAACATTCCCAAGATTCTCTCAAATCCAAAACCGTGTTTTTGGATGTTCGCAATATTCTTGTCTTCGTCCCATTCAAAGTTTCCTGTGATGACCGTCTTACCCATATGTCCTCACATGTACATCATATATTGTACGTACAAAAAGCGCAATAA
>CASEGX010000018.1 GCA_949287505.1 uncultured Spirochaetales bacterium
GATGATGGATGAGGTTCTGGAAGCTGTTCCTGGTCTCAGGATTGCCATTGAGAATACGGCAGGAAGCGGCACGATACTCGGTTCCACATTTGAAGAACTGGATGCGATCCTTTCAGAAATCAGGGAAAAGGACAGGACAGGCTTCACGCTCGATACGGCTCATCTTTTCGGCGCAGGATATGATGTGAGGACCAATTCCACCGGAATACTCGACAGCTTTGTCACAAGATTCGGCAAGGAAAAGCTTTTCGGCATGCACATAAATGACTCGAAAGTCCCTCTTGGATCAAAGAAAGACAGACATGAGAGCATCGGGAAAGGGCTTATCGGAAAGGAAGCCTTCACGGAGATTGTCAGACATAATGCGACAGAAAACATCCCGCTCATCCTCGAGACACCGGATGAGACGCAGTGGAAAGATGAGATAAGAATGCTCTTAGAGCTCTGAGAGAAGCATTCCGGCAGCTGCCATGCCGGCGCGTTCAAGCGCCGCTTTACCCGCAGCATCGGGATTCTCGCCACCGCCTGCCGTACTTAGCGTTCTCACGATGTACGGACTCTCACCTTCTCTGCCATAGAACGAGACCATGGACTCTGCCCGTGAGTATGAACGCTCGGCTCCTTCCGTCCTGTCCACGATACCGGAACGCACAATTATATAATTACCGAGGCCAGGGTATGCACGACGCGCGTAAGAAAGCACATCACGCTCCTCCTCTCCATATCCCATCACGATAAGATACTCAGCTGTGGATGCACTCTGAAGATATGACGAGAATGCAGGAAAGGATGGAGATGACTCCATCTGACTTCCTTCCTCATCGTAATCTGCAATTGCAATCACAGTCTCCTCATCAAATGACTTACTCTCATCCCTGTAGCTGTACTTAACGGAACGGAGAGAGAGAAGGTCATAGAATGGATTGAGAAATCCTTCAAAGGCCTTTGATTCTATGGAATCAAGAAGCGATGGAGGAATGTATACGGAGAATGTCAGAGTACCTTCCCAGAGCATGTATGGATTAGTTCTGAAAAACTCAGCGTTTCCCTTCCTGTCCGTACGTAAAACCACAGAAGATGTCTGATCATCGCCGTCCCCGTTGACCATCGGATACTCAACACTTACAAGACCATTCACCACATCCGGATGCAGAAGCCCCCGCGCACGCTTCATACGCACGGACACGGATGAGCCATCTGCATCTCTTCCGATCTCCAGCTTGATGTTTCCAAGATACTCCATAGCCCTGTCAAGGAGGATTCCAGGCGAGAACTCGTCATTCAGCACAGGTCCGGAAAGAGAGAGGTCAAGAGCATTCAGGGAGGCAATGAGAGCTTCCGTATCTTCATTATTCCTGTAATGGCTGAGCGCGCTTTCGAGAAGAGATGCAATATCATCGGTTCTCTCAAGAGATGCGGAATACTCCGCGTCACGACTGCTTAGATAAAGGCTTTCAGGCATCTCGAACATGGCGAAATACATCACTCCCTCAGATGCTGGAGAGGTGTATGTATTTGTGATACTTCCCTGCAGAGAGATTATGGAATTGGAAGATAGGAGTTCCCTGTAGTATGGAGAGACTGCATCATAACCAAGCTCTGATCCGAGCTTTTCCAGCACATTCATATATGCCGCCGCCCGTGCAGCTGTCTCATCTCGTCCGGTCCCGGAACCAACGAAAACAGCCATTCCGGGGTGATGCGGTGTCTCGCGTGTCCATTCAGGTCCTTCAGAGGATGTGAATGTCGTGCATGAAAAGAGAAGCATAAGAATGATTGCTGCGGTTATAAGGCGTTTCAGAAGTCACCTCCCATACCGATAACAAGCATGTGCGTTCCCTGAAGGTTCTGATAACCGACTCTCCAGTAAAGTGACGGAAGCGCTCTGTGCTCATAGAAAATGGAGAAGACGGAACGCCAGTCGAATCCTTCTGCTCCGCCTCCGGCAAGAATGGATACGCTGCCACCTATTCTCCCCTCCTCTACAAGCGTGAACGAAACAGATGGAAACACCCTGTAAAGATTCAGATATGCTTCCAAGCCCACACCTGCATAGACATCGCTTCTTCCTGCACTGTAGCAATAAGCAAATGATACAGTCGGAACAAATGGATAGATCAGATCCGTCCGTCCCAATGATATCTGTGCAAATATCTCAGGGGAAGAGAAGCGGAAAGATGTGGAAAGGCTTCCTGAAAGCTTCCACTCACCTGCTTTTTCAAGGGTCATGCCGGGCATTGGGGATCTGAGATATACAGGATCCAGAGAGACAGCACCATCATAGTTCTCTCCCACTTCGAAAACAGCACGGACAGTACCGAGACTGTCAACCGCACGAAGCTTCGTCCCTCTTCTCAATGATACATCGGAAAGAAAGGAGTAATTCCTGTCGACTATATAACCCAGCGAGAGAGGCGCATCGCTGAAAAGACTCTCCTCATAGAAAAGGATACCATGGATGCTATAGGAAAATGAGGACAAAAGCTCTTCTCTGTCTTTTCCATATCCTTCTGTAAGAATTGCTTTATCAGAATAGGAAAGCATGAAAGAGGCAGCTGTTCCTCCATTCTCCAAATCAGTCTCTGTATAAGAATCGGCATGGAAAACAAGGTCTGACCTGCCATATGTCTCTCTTCCAATTGCTTCAGAAACCGCAGAGAGGACATCATCAGGAAGGGAACCATCCGAAATGATATGTGAAGCATAAAGGGAGAAGACAGCAACTGCCATGACCATTACCAACAGCAGCCTTCTCATCTTCTTCCCTCCTTATTTCTACCCGGCTCGTTTATCTCCATATTGAAGATTATCCTACATTTACGCAATGATGACCATCGCTTATACAGCGAAGTTGTATTTCTCAAGCATTTCCTTGGCATCATCTGCGACTCCGAAAAGCGCAAAGACCACAATAATGATTGATGCAACTACCGGTCCTTTGTTGATTGACTGGCTGAGACTGATGATGGAAGATGCGATTCCCCAGTGCACCATCGGCTCCTTGGCCACATCCTCGAGCCATTCCACAAAAGTCTCATCGACATCCATGTCGCTCTTATAGTGCTCTACAATCGCCATAATCGTGGCAGCAAGCACGCCTGCGGCTACAGCTACAGCCGATGCGGCAGTGACCTTGCCCCAGAGAACGGCAGATGGCACGAAAGCGTAGACAACGGCCGCAGTTAGAAGCACCGCGCTTTTTATGACAAGGACAGTCAGGTCATCGTAAAACTCCTCCATCTGGCTCGGCGTCAGGACTCTTGCATTATCTGCAGCGGCCCTGAAAAGCCTTGTCTCGGCTTCCTTCACCTTTTCTTTTATGTTCTCAAGTTCCGCTTCAGGGACAAGACCCTCAGCTGCAGCAAACACATCATCTGCATTCCTGAACCGCGATGTCTCAAGCGTGAAGACAAGATATTCCCTGCCCTTCTCTTCCTCCAGAGTCCTTGTCGCAACCTCATAGCCATCAGCATCCCCAAGCACGCCCCTGACATCCAGATCCTTTTCAACATAGCTGCGGATATCATCAAGGTACATGTCTATAGCCCTCCCTGATGCCGAGATGAGAGCGGATTCTGAAATGCTTCCGGGGCCTGAGCGCGGCATTGCACAGGAAGATATGAAGATTGCCACAATCAAAAGAATGGCAAGCCCTTTGTCCAGAATCGAAACCGTATCTTTCATAAAACCTCCTATTTTATCTCGACTCCCACAAGGAGCGAGATCCTGATCTTTGAATACTGTGGAACAGCTTTTCTTAGCTCACCAAGCCTTCCCTCCTCCGAAGAGAATGCATCAAGGACTGCTATCCTCGGCTCTGCATAGAACCACGGGAATGAGAACGTCCATCCTGCGACGATTTCAGAGAAAAGCATGAATCGTTCCTCGGGAGCCTCCAGTCCCCAGAAAAGCCCCATCCTCACCATGGAAGCACCGATGAAGAAACCATGCCCCTGAAACGGATATACAGAGACAAGAAGCCCTGTTTCCGCAAAACCAAGCTCATAGGAAGAGGATGAGGAGACACGGAGAGGAAGAGATACCCTGATGTCATCCCAGCGGTATGAGACTTCAGCATCTACTCTCACGGCATCGAAGAAAAACGAATCAATGCATCTGAGATCAGCTCCTACCTGCCAGGATGGAAAGAGAGGCAAGGAAGAGAGCATGATGACAATGGAAAGAAAAAGCTGTCTCATGCTCTTAGGCTAGACAGCTTTAAACAGGAAAATAAGGGGCAAGAGCGGACAGTTATTCTTCAGGCCATCCGAGCGCTTTCCTCAGCTCCTTCTCAGTCTTCTGGAAATTCTTGGACGTGAAACGGACTTCCTTTGTCTCCCCTTTCACGGAAAGAGCGATACCGGGATGATGGTCATCGACTTTCTTGATCGTATAGCCTTCAAGCGCCTGTACGAAGCAGGACCATGATGGTTTCACGCCTCCCTTGGCAGAAGCGCGGGAATAGAAGACTATCTCGTTTGCAGTGACAGCAAGCGCTCCTCCGAGAAGCTCTGTACCATCCTTTACGATCATGGAACAGCGCTGGTAATAGAAATCCCCGTTGCCTCTTACATGTTCTATCATTTTCCTTGTCACAAGGGATGTGATGACATAGAAAACCGCAACAAGGCACAAGAGAGGTATGACAAGCGGCCAGATTATCACGTTCCTGGCAGCTGCGAAGTATACGAAGATACCGAAGATTATGAGTATAAGAAGAAGGACAAGCCGTTTCATACGTGGAAGACCTCCAAGACATCCTCTTCCCTCTCAGCATCCATGATACGCTCCCTGTTCTGCTCTGAGGAAAGCACCTTCACGGCATATGAAAGGAAATCAACATGAGTGGAAGCAGCATTCTGAGGAATAAGGGTCAGAAGGAATATATGGACCTTGTCTCCGCCCATATCAATACCGCCCTTCGAGATGCCAAGAACAACCACCATATTCTCCAGATCACTGAGTCTGGCATGAGGAACAGCAACACCATCCCCGATTGCGGTCGAAGCTTCCTTCTCCCTTTTAAGGACGGCCTTCTCCGCCTCTTCCCGGCACGGGCAGGAAGAACGAGCTATCATCTCGTGGATTGCCTCTTCCCAGCTTGATGACACGAGCTCAGGTATCACTGTAAATGGAACTCTTTCATTCATAGCCTGAGTCTATCTTATTAAGGCGACAGCTGGAAGAGAAAAAAGAAAAGGAAAAGTTGTCCAAATCGGTCACAGAAAGCGGATAGAGAAATGAAGGAGAAACAAATGAAAAGAAAATCCGTTTTTCTGGCCATAGCGCTCTGTGTTATGGCTCTCTTCTCATCCTGCGAGGAATCAGTGGATCATGCAACGCTCCGCGTCAACCTCAGGCAGGACAGATCAATTGTTCCGGAGGATTTTCCTCTCGAAATCGACTCATACAGAATCACTGGCGACGGTCCGGGATCGGAATCATTCAGTGTGGAGACCAGCAAGGAGACAGTATCACTGGAGGGTCTGGTCATCGGTGAATGGACAATAACCGCAGAAGGCCTGAATTCAAGGAAAGACGTACTCGTAACCGGTGAGACCTCGCATAAGCTCTCTGCAACCAACGGAAGCTGTACGATCATACTTGAGAACCTTGTAGGAACCGGTTCGCTTGAGGTCCTGCTATCGTGGGATCCCGAAAGGATAGCAGGAAAACCATCGGTGGAACTTGAACTCACACCACAGTATGGAGAAAGGGAGACAGAGACCCTTGTACTCAGCGCAATGAATGAGGCAGATGGAACAGCAGAGTACAGAGGAGAGGGTTATCCCTCCGGTTCCTATGTGCTTGCCGCACGTCTTTATGACGGGAAAGTCCAGGTTGCAGGCTTTGTCGAAGCTGTCAGAATAGCCGGTGACCAGGTATCAAAGGGGGAAATCAGATTTGATCTCGATAAATACCCTATTGAGCCGGGAACGCTTGAGCTGATAGACAAAACAGGTGTTCCCGTACAATGCGTGATTGAAGGACTTGAAGATTCGGTAGAAGCCGGAGTTCCTATTACGGTAAGCATAACCTCTGACACCGATGAGGTATCTGATTATGCCATTGTCTGGTACCTCGACGGGAATCTTGCAGGGGAAGGCGAGGAAATCGAGATAACCCCGGACGAGGGAACACACCGCCTTGATGTCGTCGCCTCCACATCGCGCCTTGGTACTTCCGGATCAACGTCCATCAACTTCGAAGCTGTGGCAGAAGCAATTCCGGGTGTTCCATCACAGGGCAATCTTGTCGAGGACGGAGAGGAGATTGAGATATCCGGAACGACTGTCGTGAAGTTCCTCCCCGATGGAAATGCGATGATAGTCTCAAATGCATCCGACAAGGTATACATCGCCTCGATGGTCAGAAGCAGTCTGGATGTGCAGATTGAATACACATTCTCCGATCTCGGAATCACAGGGGACGTTGTGGATTTCGACTCAATGGCAATCAACTCAAGCCTGACAAAGGTGCTTCTTGCACAGGAAAGCCCGATGAAGGCAATCGTCTTCAACTACAGCCCGTCTTCTGTCTCACTTACAAAGTTCTCTGAAGGAGTTCCTATCGGATACAGCTATCCGGAAAACACAAGCGTCAGTGCAATCAACAGCGTCGGAATCCTTTCTGGCATAAAGAAGGATGGCTGCAATGTCGGCATGATTGTCACAAAGGTGGCTGACTCCGGTTTCTGGCAGTACAACTATATATCACTGACAGAGAATACAGGTTCTTCAGACTACTTCTGGCAGGGACAGATGGTCACGATGCTCTCGACAAGGAATCTTGCTGACAAGCTCGCGATATCCGACAAGAGCTATTTCCATATCACGGAAGATGGAAAGGGTGTTTACATGCTCAAGTCCAGAGAGGGCCTTTCAGTACTCAACTCCTCACACTTTTTCAATCCGCCAGAGGCTCTTCCAGACTATGCTTCCTCTTTTGACAGAATCGACACATTCACGCTACTCAGCCCTGAAGTGATGATGACAATCGGAGATAAGATGACGATATTCGCCCAGTATACGGGATCAGGAGGCTGGGGATGGCAGATGTGCAGCACCACATCAATCGACCATGAGGCAA
>CASEGX010000019.1 GCA_949287505.1 uncultured Spirochaetales bacterium
GCATCGGAGACGGCAGCCAGCCGCTTCTGAGCGAGTATTACGGAAAGGCTGAATACGGAAGCCTCTTCTATACCAGAAGGATTGGATACATATTCTCCGTGATACTGGCCATTGCCGGATGCGGGATCCTATATGCGATGAAAGATTATCTGGGGTTGCTGTTCGGATCATCGCCTGAAGTGAATGAAGAGGCCGCACGGATTATCCCGATATTTCTCTTATCCGTTCCATTCGTTGCCATAAGCCGCATAACGACGGCAGGATTCTATGCAATGGACAAAAGCATTCTATCGTACATCGTCACTTTCGCAGAACCGGTTCTGATGCTGGTCATCTTCCTGGTCCTGCCTCAGCTCTTCGGCGGACAGATGATGATCTGGTGGGGAACTGTCGCGGCAAGGATACTTACGGTACTGATTGCACTCAGCCTGAAGAGATATGAGGACAGGAAGATTGACATTGGTACGGTTCCGTACATATCATGATTGAGAGGCATCAAATATGAACGAACAGTCTTTAAATGAACTGCATCGCTTTTATTCTCTCTGGAGAGAGAACAATGCGATATACGAGGAATGGTCAAAGGCACATGGATTATCATCCAATGAGCTGCTGTTCCTGTATTCGCTTTATGAAGATGATAATGAATGCACGCAGAGGAACATCTCTCAGAGATGGTTCATACCCAAGCAGACTATAAACACAATACTCAAGGATTTTGAGAGGAAAGGATATGTAGAGCTTTCCTCTTCCGCAAATGACAAACGCAACAAGCTGATAAAGCTCACTACTGCAGGAATGGAATATGCAAGGAGCATAATCGAGGAACTCAGAGCCAAAGAGCTTCATGTCATGCAGGAGATGGGAACCATCAGGGTCCGTGAGATGAATGATTCCCAGGAACTCTTCATCAGGCTCTTCAAGGAGAAAACCCAGAAAGACTGAAATGCGCGCATCCAGTTGCGCTCAGGATCGGATATTCCGGAAGAAAAGGAAATCTCAAAGGACTTCCTTCTCCGGTAACAGGAGAACATCATGTGGATCATTTATGCATTAGGATCAGCTTTCTTCGCAGGATTGACCGCAATACTTGCTAAGTGCGGAATAAGAGAGACAGACTCCTCTGTCGCTACTGCGATACGTACCATCGTAGTTCTCATATTCTCATGGATAATGGCTATGCTGAGCACGCCTCTTTCATCTATCTGGTCAATAAGCCTTAGGACATGGATCTTCCTCATACTTTCAGGTATTGCTACTGGAGCTTCCTGGCTTTGCTACTTCCACGCACTGCAGAAAGGGGATGTGAACAAAGTGGTGCCTATCGACAAGTCCAGCACTGTTCTCACGATGCTTCTTGCCATGATATTCCTGGGTGAGAGAACCGGCACATCAGGGATACTTTCAATAGTCCTTATAGGTATCGGGACTTTTCTGATGATTGAGAAAAAGGAAAGTACAGGAACAAAAGAAGAAGGAAACCATTCCTGGGTTGCATATGCATTGCTATCAGCACTATTTGCAAGCCTGACATCGATTCTCGGGAAAATAGGCATTGAGAATATAGACTCGAATCTTGGCACGGCGATACGTACAATCATCGTCCTCCTGATGTCCTGGATTGTTGTCTTTGCCACAGGCAAGAAAGAAAAGCTCAAAGAAGTACACAAGAAGGAACTTTTCTTCATCATAGTCTCCGGGTTCGCAACAGGAGCTTCATGGCTATGCTATTACAGGGCATTGCAGGAAGGACCTGCGAGTGTTGTCATTCCGATAGACAAGCTCAGCATAATCGTTACAATCATATTCTCACGCATAGTCTTCAAAGAACACCTTTCTAAGAAAGCATTGACAGGTCTTCTTGCAATCATTGCGGGAACGCTGTTAATTGCACTGCCGGCATTATGGTGAACAATTGAGCCGGTCGCGACAGCAGGTGAAACAGAGCCGGCTCTGCATTGAATAACCAGCCCTGTTCTTTCTTATGAAGGCTGCAATAGCAAAAGAACTCAGCAAAGCTCTCTCTCCTCAAGCCATGAATATATCACATCTGCAATCTCAATATTGTTCTTCTCCTGGAACATGAAGTGCGAGTTTCCGTTTATCCCGATATCAGGAAGATATATGACAGTACAGTCCCCTCCCATGCTGTTCACAAGATTCTCGAACTCATAAGCCATCTCAAGCCCTGCTCTCCAGAATCTCTCTGCCGGAAGGTCGCTGTCCTCTGGAATGTAATCACCATAGATTATGATGATCGGCTTATCTGTGAGAGCATCAAAATCCTCTTCAGACA
>CASEGX010000020.1 GCA_949287505.1 uncultured Spirochaetales bacterium
CTGCCACAGGACGGGATTGTCGTTCTCACCGACTATCCGTATCAGATAGAGTGTCTTGCATCAAAGCAGAAGGACAGACCGTACAGAAACCGCTGGGAAATGTACATAGGCGGAATGGAAGTTGCAAACTGCTATGAGGAGGAGACGTCCTGCAGCAGAACTGCAGAGTATTACAGAAATGAGACTGTCCGTCTCACAGGAGAGAGAAGGGGTACTTCCCTTCCGGTTCCTGCTGTCTCAAAAGATTTTCCATCTCTCCGCATTCCTCCATCATCTGGAGTCGCAATAGGTCTTGACCGTCTTCTCATGTGCCTGACCGGAAAGAAAGACATAAAGGACGTGCTTCTCTTTCCTTTTGAGGACCTTCTGCGTGTTAATTGCTGATGGAAAAAGAAAATGATAAAAGGAGAGGGGGATTCTTTACTTTTCCTCTCTCTTTCTATATCATACAGAAGCTGATTAAATTCCTGAATATAATTGAAATAGAGGTATAAAAATGATCAAAGCAGGTCAGATTGACAAGGGCACAGCTCTTCTTATCAAGGGACAGCCATTTATCTGCATCGAAAGAGAATTCGTCAACCCGGGAAAGGGTTCTGCATTCGTACGTCTCAAGCTCAAGAGCCCTTCAACAGGTCAGGTTCTCTCCGAGACTATGAAGAGCCAGGACAATGCTGAGGATATCACTGTTGAGGACAGAGACCTTCAGTACCTTTACAATGATGGTACCAACTTCGCATTCATGAATGTCGAGACATTCGAGCAGATCGAAGTTCCGATGGCAAGTTTCCCTGACTATCAGTACTTCATGAAGGAAGGCGAGACATACAGGGCAACATTCTGGGAAGATCAGATTCTCGACATCCTCATCCCGGCAAAGATTGTCTTCACTGTCGCCGAAGCAGAGGAAGCTGTCAAGGGTGATACAGTGCAGGGTGCCACAAAGTATGTCACAACAGAAACCGGTCTCCGTGTAAGAGTTCCTATCTTCATCAAGCAGGGTGAGAAGATCCGTGTCAACACTGAGACAAAGGAATATCTTGAAAGAGTGAACAAGTAAGTTTTTCACAGATGCTTATGCCGGCTTTGAAAAAATGCCGGCACAGCGCTTGATTAACTTGCAATCATCGGCTAAAATCAACGATGTTGTTTTTCGGGCCTATAGCTCAGTGGTTAGAGCCGCGGACTCATAACCCGTTGGTCGCTAGTTCAAATCTAGCTGGGCCCATCTTAAGATGTAAAGGTGATACAAAGCCTTTTCTTGCAAAACTAGGAGCGGTTAATCGAAAGAACTGCTCCTTATTTTTTTGAAGACTATCCAGATGATTTTCCCCTCCCAAGTTGTCTCATATTGGGAATGGTTAAGGGAAATCCATTACATGTTGTAGTTGCACAAGATGAAGAAGAAATTGTTATAATATCAGTGTATAGGCCTGATTTGAATAAGTTCGATCCGGATTTCAGAACAAGGAGGAAATGACATGTGTTCATATTGCCGTGGAAAAGAGCTTAAAGAATCTACAACAACATATGTAGCTGTACTTGGTGAGTATACGATCATAATAAAGAATGTCCCTTGTCTGGAATGCATCCAGTGTGGGGAGAAGTATTATACCGACGAAGTCATGCAGAATATCGAGCGAATCGTAACAAAAGCAAAAGAGTTGAATAGCGAATTTTTCGTGGCTGAATATAAAGTCGCCTGAAAGCTAACCACTTTTGTTGATTTCGACCACACTTTCAGCTATTCCATCCGATTGTGCTATACAGTATGCGCAAATACATTTTA
>CASEGX010000021.1 GCA_949287505.1 uncultured Spirochaetales bacterium
GACATGACAGGGATGTCATCAATGGCTGTGGACCTTGCCAAGAGAAGCAACCTGTCTCTCCTCATAGCAGAAGAGAACCTCGCGATAGGACCATCGGCTTTCACATCTTTCGATATATCACAGATAGGATCATCACATCTCTCAAGAAGCTCTGTCATCGCACTCCTGTACTATTCCGGATACCTCACGTTCAAGGATGAGCACTCCGTGGGCTTTCCCAATGCGGAGATAGAGATGTCATTCATGCAGAACCTGGTATCACGCTATGCATATGACGGGAATGACCATTCATTCATGGACACATGGGAGGTGGAGTTCGCAGCCTCCTGCGCTACAGGAGACGAGAGGATGGTGAGGGAGAAGCTTGAGGAATACTTCGATGCCTTCTCGTATGAGATTATGGGGAAACAGGGAGAAAGGTTTTATCATGCAGTCTTCCATGCGATATTCATACTCTCATCGCTCTATGCGATTGCGGAAGACAGGGGGCGGATAGAAAGGGCTGATGAGGTGATGATAGCCGGTAACCATATCTGGGTCTTTGAGCTCAAGGTAGACAGGAGTGCTGAAGAGGCACTGAGGCAGATTGAGGAGAAAGACTATGCAGAGAGATACTCATACCTCATGAAAAGAGGGATGGAGATGCATAAAGTCGGGATAAGCTTCTCATCAAAGACAAGGAAGATTGAGGAGTGGAAAACTCAATCGGACTGTCTGTAATGCCCTGGAGTACATCCACGGATCTTTCTGAATACACGGTTGAAATACGCCTGATCCTGGAATCCTGAAGCCTCTGCAATCTCTGAAAGCGGTGCACCTGTCCTGCGAAGCAGATCGGATGCGACTCCTACACGGCATCTTGTAAGATAATCCCAGGGAGAAATACCCATCTCACGCCGGAAAATCCTTGTAAGATAATCCTCGCTTATATTCACGCTCTCAGCCAGTTGCCAGCGTGAAATGGGTTTTGAAAGCCTTCTGTTCAGGAAGGCAATCGCATGCTTCACGAGGGAACCAGTAAGAGGAGGAAGTAGAGATTCTCCAGAAAGAACTGCTATTAAGCGCTCCGTGAAAGAAGGTGCATCAAGCACCGCAGAATTGGCAATCATGACACTGGGTATATCGTCAATAAGGGAAACTTCCTCCTCTGTGAAAATATCCTTGATAACAAGAATAGGCACTGAGGAAAATCGCTTTGTGCGACGCAAAGACGAGACAGAATCCACTGCAGAAAGAACAATAAGACGAGGTTTCCCTTCTGAGCTTACAAGCATTTCCTCCGCACTCTTCTCCTCTACCCGCCCGAAATCCATGAGTATCTTCTCGAGCCCGGGACTGGAATATGACATGTAAATGACAGCACCGTCGGCATCGGAGCGGATGCACTCAAGCGATGCAGATAGAGATGGAGACCTGTCAGCGTCGAAAAGCATAAAAGGAAGCTGGCTTGATGAGCGATGGCTCCTGATTGCCTTGATAGCACTTATACCGGCACGCGAAAGTTCTTTGATGGAACAGGCTATGACAGAGGGCCTTTTTTCTATATGGAATATCCTCTCCGCATCGCCGAAAGAAATAACGACTGGATCAAGATCCGCAATGCATGGAGGAATGGAGGCTTCGGAAAGCCAGACAACCGGACCGTTCTCACTCTGCGCGGCGTGCCCTGACTGTGTCGGATACGGAAGAAGGAGGGATACACCATCATCCGCCGCGGACACCAGAACACCATGATGCAGAGCAATACGCAAGGCAAGTTTCCAGGAAGGATTGTCTCTCAGCTCTGCAGTTTCACCTTTTATTGTTATAACCACTCCCTCCTTTGCCAGTGATAAGCCTACAGATGGAGACGATACCGGAGACAGAGCAGAAGCTATTATTGTAAGAAGCTCTGATATCCTCTCTTCATCCATCTCGATAGACGGAAGATAACCATCAGCGTCTACATGGATATCAGAAGAAGCTGAGAATTCTCTGATGAATTCATCAAGCGGTACCAGTGATTTCTCAATCTCTATGTCCCCGAACTCGGCAAGGGAAAGCGAGAGCATCTGCTCAGCCCTCTGGACCTCTGCGGCAATTCTCTCCCTCTGCAGTCTTCCTCCAGAAGCAAGAAGCCTGTGCATGGATGACAGAGGTCCCCGGAGTGCTTCAGATACACTTGAGTAGAATTCCTCAGCCTTTCTTTCTCCCTTCTCTGCACTCTCTGCAGCTTTCTGGGCAACCTCTGTAAGGCTTATTCCCTTGATTGCAGAAGAAAGAGCCGCACGTATATCTTCAAGGACATGGCTTTCGCACCATGTAACGGCAATGAGGATGTATCCAAGTTCCTGATTCTCATAAAACAGTGGCTCGACGACAAATGTGCCCCTCTCCAGAAAGGATGAGAGGGCTTCCGGAACCATCATTTTCCGGAGGAATCTTATGTTCTCGGTATATATCCTGTCAAAGGAGAATCCTCCGATCATATTCGTGTAATTGAAATCCTCATAGAGCATCAGAAGAGCCCCGGTTATTCCGAGGGAAGGAAAAACCGACTGCATGATCATGGGAAGTGACGAGTAGGATCGGGCTGAGAGCAGGCTTATCTTGAACATGTCGAGGATGCGTGAAACTTCTCCCAGCCTCTGCTGGTCCCGTGCATAGAGCCTCCGGCTTCCATGGGCAATACGGGAAAGAAGGGAATCCCTGCGCCCTGGTATCCTCTCCCTCTTTCCAAGGATCTCCTCACTCCATTTCACCGCCTCCATGATGGTGGATACCTCGGCACCGCTGGAGAAATATCTTGAGACTGCATCAGAGACCATGCGGGAATCAGCATTCCTGTCCGTGAAGACATAATCAAGCATCTCAATAAGCGCACTATATGCATCCCCATCGCCGAGATATTCAGAAAGCCATGCATCAAGCTCCTTTTCATCTCTTATTACAGAGCGGGCATTCTCCAAGCCCCCGAGACTATCCTGACAGCCACAGGAATGGCGGATGACAGGAAGCGAAGGAAGGATGAGTGACGGAGACAGCGGAGCTTTTCCCGCTTCCATCTCTGAGAGCATCGAGAACGATGTCTCAAGGATGTTCCTAACCGGCATGCGCACTGTGGTGAGTTCCACAGCAAGAAGCTGGTTTTCCTCGTTATCATTGAAACCGCTAATACCGATATCCTCAGGAATCGAGATGCCACAGCTGCGGAAAACGGTCTCTGCGCCCAGAACAAGAAGGTCGGATGCTGCAACGACAGCATCAAAGTCGATACCAGCTCGCAATTTCCGCTCATATATGAGTTCCTGAGCAGCCGTTGCACCCTCGCTCCAGGGTCTGGGAGTTGTTATGAGATTCTCATCAATGTCAATGCCGGCATCGGAGAGAGCATCAAGATACGCCCTGTATCGGTCCTCTGCGCTCTTGTGATTCAATGGGCCCCGAATGAAGACGATTTTCCTCTTTCCATGTACCTTTATAAAGTGCATTACCGTGCTGTAAAGGCCTGAGTAAGCATCGAAGTCAACCGAGGGAATCCCGGGAATGGTCATACACATTGAAACAACGGGAAGCTGTTCAGAAAGTCCCTTCACAAAGGATGCAATGCTCTCTGAATTCTCAGCCCCGGTCAGTGAGGAAGACCAGATCATGGCTCCATCAAGCGAGGCTTTTCCAGCAAGTTCATATATGCTGTTTCTGAGGTATTCGCTTGCTCCAAGGAAGCCTAACCTGCCTCCAGGAATGATAATCAGTGCCTCATCCTTATGTTCTCTGGATAGGTCGACTGCATACCTCCACATTGCTCTGCTGGCGCCCTGATAGACATTTGCCATCAGAAGTCCCGTTTTTCTACCCATATTTCATATGATATCACGCATCTTGGTCGCTTAATAAGCCTATTCTGTTTGACATATCACGAATGGCGTGTAAACTGAAACCGTGTTCCGTTTTCATCTAAATGAAACATAATCAATACCTCATCCGGCAAACCAGATGCGGTATACGGTTTTTTTGAAAGGAGTGTACAGATATGAAGAATGTCAGTGAAACTGTCATGAAACCAGAACGCCCTGTAAAGATCCTGCAGTTCGGAGAGGGCAATTTCCTTCGCGCTTTCGTTGACTGGATCGTTGATCTCCTCAATGAAAAGGGAGATTTCAATGGTGATGTCATGATGATCCAGCCGCTGAAGAACGGCATGGGAGAGATGATCAACAGCCAGAATGGTATATATACAACCGTTCTCCGTGGCGTACAGAACGGAAAGCCTGTTGAGGAGTTCAGGACCATCACAAGCGTAAAAGGCTGCATCAATCCTTTCACACAGTACGATGAGTACATGAAGCAGGCTGAGAACCCTGATCTCAGATTCATCATATCGAATACAACTGAAGCCGGCATTGCCTACCATGAGGGAGATAAGCTTGATGACAAGCCACAGGTCTCCTACCCTGGCAAGGTCTGTGCATTCCTATATCATCGCTACAAGGCATTCAACGGCGCTCAGGATAAGGGAATCATCGCAATTCCATGTGAGCTTATTGACAAGAACGGAGATAATCTCAAGAGGATTGTCAAACAGTATGCAGAGGAATGGAATCTTGAGAAAGGTTTCATCGACTGGCTCGACACAGCCTGTGATTTCTGCAACAGCCTCGTAGACAGAATCGTTCCGGGCTATCCAAGGGCAGAAGCCGAGAGAATCTGCACCCAGCTCGGTTATCAGGACAACCTCCTCGACAGCGCAGAGATCTTCCTTCTCTGGGTCATCGAATGCCACGGAAAGACACACGAAGATGAGCTTCCGACAGAGAAAGCCGGCGTGAACGTCATCTGGACTGATGATATGTCCTTCTACCGCACAAGAAAGGTAAGAATCCTCAACGGTACTCATACAATGATGGTTCTTGCAGCATATCAGACGGGACTGAACACCGTAGAGGAATGCATCAAGAGCCCGCTTGTATTCCCGATGGCAAAGAAAGGCCTTTTCGAGGAAATCATCCCTTCAATGGATGGTGACAAGAAGCAGCTTGAAGAATATGCAGGCGATGTCCTTGAGAGATTCGCAAATCCCTACATCGTTCATCTTCTTCTTTCCATCTCTCTTAACAGCGTATCCAAATTCAAGACCCGTGATCTCCCATCGCTTCTCGGATACCTCAAGAAGGAAGGAAAGCTTCCATCCGTACTTACATTCTCACTGGCCTCCCTTATCTCGTTCTATGAGGGAACAGAATATGAGGGAACCGCGCTGAAGGGTTCAAGAAATGGTGAGACATATCTCATTCAGGACAGCCCGGAAGTGCTTGAGAAATTCCAGAAGCTCTACTCTGCTTCATACAGCAGCACAGCAGAGAAAGCTGCGGCGATTGCAAAGAGCGTTCTTTCAGAGAGCGCATGGTGGGGAGAGGATCTCACAGCCGTTCCTGGCCTTGAGGACAAGGTCAGAGGATACCTTGAGACAATCTGGACCGATGGAATGACAAAAGCTATCGAGAATATCTGAGGAGAAAATGTCTAGCAACCTGATCAGAATAAACAGCCGCGATAATGTAGCGGTAGCTATCAAGCCACTGATGAAAGGCGATGTCGTTACAGTTGACGGTGATACATTCACCGTCTTCTCCGACATCCCGGCAGGCCATAAAGTAGCTCTCAAGGATATCAAGAAGGATGAGAGCGTAATCAAATACGGCTATCCCATCGGAGGGGCGAAAGAGGATATCAAGAAGGGATACCATGTCCATGCATTCAATATCCACACCTTGCTGAATGAGAATGCTGAGTATCACTATGACAGGAAAACCGCAGAGGAAGCGATTAAGGAAGCCGAGGATGACAGAATAAGATGGCAGAACCATGTTCCCACCATCAACGCATATGTCAGGGAAAATGGCGATATCGGCATCCGCAATGCTCTCTGGATCATTCCTACAGTAGGATGCGTGAACAGGATCTCAATGCAGCTTGAAGCCTGGGGAAATGAGAATCTCGGGCTGGAAGACGGTGTTCATGCCTATACTCACCCATTCGGCTGCTCGCAGCTTGGCGATGATCATGAGAACACGAGAAAGATTCTTGCGGATCTGGTGCATCACCCGAATGCAGGTGGAGTCCTTGTCATCGGACTGGGATGCGAGAACAACACAATGGATTCATTCAAGGAGCTTCTCGGACCAGTAAACAGTGACAGGGTAAAATTCCTTGTATGTCAGGAAGCAGAAGACGAGGTGGAAGAAGGGAAGAAGCTTCTTCAGGAAATCGCTTCAGCCATGAAGAATGACAAGAGAGAAGCTGTTTCAATGGCACGCCTCATCGTAGGTTTCAAATGCGGCGGTTCCGATGGTCTTTCCGGCATTACTGCAAATCCACTTGTCGGCCGCTTCTGCAATGAGCTGACGGCAATGGGAGGAACGGGAATCCTTACAGAGGTTCCTGAGATGTTCGGAGCTGAACAGGTCCTGATGAACCGCTGCGTCAACGAGGAAGTCTACAACGAGACAGTGAAGCTCATACAGGATTTCAAGCACTATTTCACTTCCCATGGTCAGGTTGTATATGAGAATCCTTCTCCGGGAAACAAGGCTGGCGGAATCTCAACGCTTGAGGACAAGAGCCTTGGCTGTGTGCAGAAAGGAGGAAGAGCCCCTGTCACCGCAGTCCTCGGCTATGGAGAGAGAGTAAAGACACCAGGACTCAATCTTCTCTCCGGTCCTGGCAATGACATTGTATCCACAACAGATCAGAGTGCTGCCGGCGCTCATATGATTCTCTTCACGACAGGACGTGGAACACCGCTCGGAGCACCTGTTCCGACTGTGAAGATCGCAACAAATCATGACCTTGCCGTGCACAAGAAGGACTGGATTGATTTCGATGCCTCTCAGATGCTTGATGAGGATCCGAGAAAGGTCACGGAGGATCTGATTAAGCTCATCATTTCAATAGCAAATGGTGAGATTCGCACTAAAAACGAGATCAATGGCTACACTGAGATCTCAATCTTCAAGGATGGAGTTGTATTATGAACGAATTCATGGGAAAGGATTTCCTGCTTGAAAGCGGAATGGCAAAGACTCTTTATCACGAGTATGCTGCAGATATGCCGATTTTCGACTACCACTGCCATCTCATTCCAGAGCAGATTGCAGAAGACAAGAGATTCACGACAATCACAGATGCCTGGCTTGGCGGTGACCACTACAAGTGGAGACAGATGAGGACATGCGGTTTTGATGAGAACCTCATTACAGGAAACGCAGATCCATATGACAAGTTCCTTGCCTGGGCAGAGACCATGGAGAATCTCATCGGCAACCCTCTTTATCATTGGACACACCTCGAGCTTCAGAGATACTTCGGCATCAAGGACGTGCTTTGCAGAAAGAATGCAAAGAAAATCTATGATGAGGCGAATGAGCAGTTTGCTTCGAACCCGGAGCTCTCCGTATTCGGCATTATGAAGAAATTCAAGGTATATGCAGTTGGAACAACTGACGATCCTGCTGATGACCTCAAGTATCATAAGATTATCAGAGAAGAAGGCAAATGCCCTGCTAAGGTAATCCCATCATTCCGCCCTGACAAAGCTCTCAATATCGACAAGGCAGATTTCGCCCAGTACATCGAGAAGCTTGGAAAGGTCGCAGGAATCGAGATCAAGACAGCAGAGGATGTCATCGCAGCACTTGAGAAGAGGCTTGCATTCTTTGTCGAGATGGGTTGCCGCGCTTCAGACCATGCTCTCATGACATGTCCACATACATTCTGGGCAACAGGAAGAGTCAACGAGGTCTTCCAGAAGAGAATGAACGGTGCGGATGTAACTGCAGAAGAAGCAGATGCATACAGGACATTCATCCTCTCTGCACTTGCAAGAGCATACAGAAAGAACAATGTTGCAATGCAGCTTCACTTCGCAGCCATCAGAGACAACAACGCAAAGATGTTCAAGGCTCTTGGCCCTGATACAGGCTACGATGCTGTATATGACAGTGAGCTTTCTGCAGGTGTAGCAGCATTCTTCTCTGCACTCACCGATACAAATGATGTACCGAAGACCATTCTCTACTCACTCAATCCAAAGGATTACTATTCACTTGGAACACTGATGGGCTGCTATCAGGGAGGAGGAGTAAGAGGAAGAATCCAGCTTGGTTCTGCATGGTGGTTCTGCGATCACAGAGATGGCATGGAAGACCAGATCAAGACTCTTGCAAACCTTGGAGCACTCCCACTATTTGTCGGTATGCTCACAGATTCAAGATCCTTCCTCTCCTACCCGAGACACGAGTATTTCAGAAGAATACTCTGCAATGTGATCGGTGGATGGGCAGACAATGGAGAGATTCCGGCGGATCCGGAGATGCTCGGAGAAATCGTAAGCAACATTTCGTTCAACAACGCACAGAGATATTTCGAGGGCTAAATGGATAAGGTAAGAGAAGACGAAAAGCAAATGAGCGCTGTGATGCGCACCATCTCAATTCTTGAGGCACTTTCAGAGGTGGAAGATACGAACCTGGAGAATCTTTCCAGAGTAACGGAGCTTCCCAAAGCCACGCTTCTTCGTTTTCTCTCTACCCTTATAAGCCTTGGCTATGTCTACAGGGATGGAGCTGATATGTATCATCTTACACTGAAGATGTTCTCCGTCGGCTCCAGATCCCTCAGGCATATGGATCTGATCAACACGGCAAAGCCTTTTGCAAAGAAACTCTGCCAGGAACTTGGAGAGACTGTCCATATGGGCATTCTTGAAGGAGACAACGCGGTGTATGTGCTGAAAGAGGAATCGAGCTACACACTCCGCATGTACTCCAGAGTCGGCAAGGTGATTCCACTTTACTGCACAGCAATCGGCAAGATATTCCTTTCTGCGATGAACGAGGATGAAATCGAAGAATATTTCCGAAGGAATCCTCTCAAGCCATATACTCCAAAATCAATCAGGACACATCAGGCGCTTTTAGAAGATCTTAAGAGAACAAGAGAAAGAGGCTTCTCAATAGATGATGAGGAGCACGAGGAGAATGTCTATTGTATCGGAGCTCCTGTACATGATTACACTGGAAACATAATTGCCGCAATGTCTGTCTCCTGGCCTGTATTCCGCTTCAATGAGAGCAGCTTCCAGAGTATTGCTGAGAATATAGCAGATACTGCAAAATCACTTTCCAGGGTTCTTGGATACATTCCTGCTGAAAACGAAGAATGATATATCTCCTAGCCGCCTTCTCCTGCAGCGCACTGGTTTCCATTGTGCTTAAAATCAGTGAGCGATGGGAATATGACAAATATGGCATGCTGACAATTAACTACCTTGCATGCCTTGTGCCTTTTCTGCTTTCTCAGACAGGGAAAGAAGCTCCTGTATTGGATAGTGCATTCACTCTTTCCATCATCTTCGCTGTCATCAACGGCATTTTCTATATCACAGGAATGGTCTTGAACCAGATTAATGTGAAAAGAAACGGAGCCACGCTTCAAGCTGCCTTCTCTCGCCTCGGGGTGATGGTTCCAATATGTCTTTCCATACTGTGTTTCGAAGAGATTCCCTCTGCAGTGCAGACTTGCGGAATTATACTTGTGCTTGCAGCTTTCTACATCATGAACATAAGAAAGAGAGACACAGGAGAGAAGACAAGACCAGTATTCAGCCTTCTGCTCCTCGGACTTCTGACAAACGGCATCGCAGACAGCATGCTGAAGGTATTCGAGGTATTCGGTGAAAGAAGTCTCGACGACTGGTTCATGGGATTTACATTCCTGTCAGCCGCCTTGATATGCCTAATCATCATGCTTGCACGGCATGAAAGAATGGGAAAGCGAGAAATTCTGACAGGTCTGTGTCTGGGTATTCCGAACTACCTTTCCTCACTCCTTCTTCTGAAGTCTCTTTCACAGGTGAATGCATATATAGACTACCCCACATACAGCGTAGGTGCGATACTTATTGTCATGGCAGCAGGTATCATCTTTTTCAAGGAGAGGTTATCAAAACAGAGCATCATCAGCATCCTCATGATAATCCCTGCAATCATCCTTCTTAACATATGAAGCATCCCTGATTCACAGACCAAGGATGCTTATAATCTGAAAAAATAACCTGTCAGATGTTCACGACTGCGCCATCATAGGCCTTCAGTACAAAGCTCTCTGTCCTGCCTTTCCCTGTAACGATCTCTATGTGAACATCCCTGTCGCCATGATTGACTGCAACTGCGATTAGGCTGTCACCATTTCTCAGCAATCTTACAACAGGAGATGATGGAATAGAGCTGTATGGTTCACTTCCTATGATGTTTATTGTACCAAGCTCATCATAGCCGGATGCCACTGCAAAAGATGAAAGGAAATCTACATTATTCGGATTCACAGAGCCTTCCTCATGATAGCCAATATATGATCCTACAAGTATTGCCCTGCCTTTTCCTTTACGATACTCCGTTATTGCAGCCTCTCCATCCCTGAAGCGTCCTCTGACAACCACACCATCGCAGACAGGATCTGTAAGTTCTCTGTAGAACCAGCCTGTAATGACCTTATCCTCTGAAAGGACTATATCGGTCTTACCCCAGTCCTCGATTCCCTGCACCTCCCGGTGTTTTACCCCGAACAGCTCTGAAAGGGGTTTCTGATTCTGCCGGAGAAGCCCGTCTGTGTGATAAAGTCCCGGACATGCCTCTGAGATCAGCGTTCCACCGTTCTCAGTAAAGGCAGAGAGTCTGGCAATCTCGTTTTCAGACAGAACAAGTGGCATAGGAAGATAAAGTACCTTGATGCCGCTTTCAGGGAGCGTATCGATATCATCCTGATGAAAAAAGCGGACAGGAACTGATTTCCTGTAAAGCATCTCAAAGATACCAGCAATGCTTCCTGAATACATCCACTCTCTCCGCTCAGAGGAGAAAGCAAGAAGATCTGTATCGCGCGAAACATATATGGCATTTACTGAGGGAACTATCAAGGCCTCGTCAAGGTCTTTCCTGTTAAGCTCTACAGCGCATCTTCCCGCTTCAAGGCTTCTCGGCGTATTCTCACCCTCAAATCCGGTAAGACCGAATCCCGGAGATTCTACACCTGCAGGCTCCGGAGCATACTGCCAGTAAACAGAGCCTTTCCCACCGGCGGCAACAGTATTGTAGTTCCATACCCTGACATCATCAGGAGTTGGCACGGAGCCTCCGAGAAGACCGGGCTTTCCACCTCCTCCCTGCAGCTCAACCTGATAGAAAGGCTTACCCTTTGAAGCAGATGCCACCATCTCATTCGTTATGAAATGATTGAACATATGCGCTTTCCCCATCAGCCATCTGGGGAAGCTTGAGAGTCCGAAGATATCGACCTCTGAGGCAAGAAGGAACTCATCACCAAGTTCGTTTGCAAGCCCTCCTTCCATCTTGTTGCCAAGGATTCCACTATATGCCACATGTGTCTGAACAGGTATATCAGGATTTCCTCTGTGTACGGCTGAAACACGTATTCTCAGCCATGACTGAAGTTCCTCAAGCCAGAACCTGCGCCAGTCAATCATGTCAGCCCATGTTCCGAACCGACGCGGAGGATTCACCTCATCCCATGAGGAGTATTTCCTGTACCAGGCTTTTCCCAACGCCTCAAGAGAGACATACTTTCTCTTAAGCCATTCACGGAAGGCCTGTACTGAATGCTTGCAATAGCAGAGCATGTTGCTTTTGTAATCATACATCGGCTCCAGGTGCGGCTCATTCCAGACATCGATTGCAACTATCTCACGATACTCCCTGAAGTGCCTTGCCGTAGTTTCAAGGAATCTCTCAACATATGTACGGAATTCAGGGTCATGCATGCATCTCCCGGGCCAGCCTGCACTTGGAATGTTTGCAGGTCCTCCATATTCCACCCGTTTTCCATCTGCCGTCGCATAAAGACCTTCGGGATCTGTATCCGTCCAGAACGGAGCTCCTTCCGGAATCAGATTGAGAACCACGGAAAGTCCTCTCTTTCCGGATTCCACCACGAGCTCATCAAGCTCGGAGAAATCAAAGTTTCCTTCTTCTGGCTCTACCCAGTTCCATACTACCCAGAGCTTTATGTAGTTGAAACCAAGAGCTTTCATGTTGTCCAAATCACGCTGCCAGCAATCCCTGGAAGGAAATGGTGGCCTGAAATACTGAGCTCCGTAGTACATACTCACCCCTTTACTGCGCCAGCTGTCATACCGCTGACAAGATATTTCTGCAGGAAGAATCCTATGATTATTATCGGTGCCATGGTTATTGTCGCTGCCGCGCTTGATTTACCCCAGTCCACGGAAACGGCGCCAACATACCTTGCAATACCTACAGTGAGCGGATATGTATTGAGATTCGTAAGCTGCAGCGCGAACATAAGCTCATTCCAGGAACTCTGCATGACGAGAATCACGGCAGATGCTATAGCAGGTTTCAGAAGAGGGAATATTATCTTTCCGAATATCGCGAGGCGTGAACAGCCACTGAGGCTTGCAGACTCTATAAGCTCATTCGGGATATCATGCATGAAGCCGACCATGAGCCATGTGACAAAAGGAAGATTGAGACAGCAGTTTGTCAGTATCGGTGCAATATATGTTCCCGTGAGATGGATTCTGTTCATCATGATGAAAAGCGGAATGAGAATAGCAATCGAAGGAACCATTTTCCCAAGCAGCATCACATTGGAAATCCTCTGCCCTATCTTCGACTTGAAGAGCTTGAGGCCATAAGCGGCAAGTGCACCGAGCATTATGCAGAAGAAAGTCGAGAAACACGAGATGATTATTGAGTTCCTGAAAAACACATCGAAACGATCCAGGGTCAGTATTTTCTCATAATGAGTGAATGTCGGATCGAAAATGAACTTAGGAGGCATCACCTTCATCTCAATTGTCTTTCTGAAGGAGTTGCTGACGATTATATAGATAGGAGTCACTGTCCAGACAATGAAGGCTACAAGAAGGAGAAACAGAAATATTCTGAGCGCGATTCTGCGTACTCTGTAATTAGCATGTATAGTCATTGTCTCACTCCTTGTTTCCTGCAATGTTGTTGCGTACGAACGGTATTCCGAAAATTACAAAAGAAAGGACCATTGTCATTATCGAGATAACCATGGCGTAATTCAGGTTGGACTGTACGAATGCCTGGTTATAGCCATATATGCTCAATGATATGGTTGAGTTGTTAGGACCACCTCCGGTAAGAGCATAGATGATATCAAAGATCTTTATGGTGTCGACTCCGCTTATTACGAGAATAGTCATATACACATTTCTCAGCTGGGGGAGCGTGATCCTGAAAAACACATTGAATGCTCCGGCACCATCTATCCTTGCAGCTTCATAATACTCATCAGGTATGGATAGAAGACCTGCTGTGAGGACTATCACAACAAACGGAGTTACCTGCCACCAATGCGCGATTATCGTTGAAAGAAGCGCCGTAGAAGGCATGGTGACACCTGGGAAATCCTCGATTCCGAGGCCGAAAAGTCCCAGGAAATAATAGAGAATGCCACGAGGATCGTAGATATACCTCCATATAAGACCGACTACGACAGGAGAGACAAGAAGAGGCATCGTGACAATCGGACGGAAGACAGAGGAGAACATCCTCGGGAGCTTCACCAGAAGCAGGGCGCATATTGTCCCCAGAAAGAGATCTCCGGCCGTTGCTCCAAGGGCAAAGCACACAGTATTCAAAGCTGATTTAAGGCTTGTCTCGTCCTGGAAGAATCTCTCCCAGTTCCCAAGTCCTGCGAAATCAGAGGTCCCGGACAAACCAAAGCCTGCTTCGAAAAAGGTCAGGAAAAGACCATAGACAAGAGGAACTATCATTATAAAGAGTATGATCGCAAGTGTAGGCATCATCAGAAGAAGCGGTAGCAGATCTCCTCTTTCGAGCGACAATTCAAATGTTCTGTGTTTCATGATAGTCCTCCTGTCGTCTTTAAATCAGATCTCAGTAACTGAAATCCATTGTTTCGAGCTTAGCCTGAAGCTCCTGCATGATTTCTGCCGGATCCCTGTCAGTTGTCGCGATTTCAGAAAGAGCTGTCTGAAGCTCTGTCTTATAGGCTGCAAAACTTACCAGAGAAGGCTCTGTCTTGCCGTTTGCAAGCTGTTCCATCGCAACAGGGATGAACGGAGCTTTCTCGAGAACTTCCGGATCATTGCTGATTGACTCGATAGCACTGATCTGCTGATCAGCAATCGTCTGTCTCTTCTCAACTTCAGGGCTTGCAAGCCATGCTGCGAGATCATAAGCTGCCTGAGGATCCTGAGCGTTGCTTGCTACTGCCCATACCCAGAAGGTATTTGTAGCAGCTGCCAGTCCGCTTGTTCCAGGCATTGGAGCATATCCTACAGAATCAACGATGAGAGACTTCTCCGGATCATGGTTCTGGTTGCAGAGCGCGGACATGACGATAGCAATCGGAGCATCCTTCATTCTGACAGCCTCACCGCACTCATCATGGTGCCAGGCAAGGCATCCATCGAGAGCATACTTGCCAAGCTCATCGATTATCGTGGCTGCTCTGATAGCTTCCGGGCTGTCCATTGCCGGTCTGCCATTCTCATCAAAGTAGTCCCCACCCTCAGAGAAGAGAAGCTGTGAGAAAAGGGTATCTCCACTGCCCTGCTTCTCAGGGAATGCGATTCCTGTTCCCTGTTCCTTGAAATGCTTAGCGACCGCGATAAGCTCATCAGCTGTTGTCGGAACCTCAAGTCCTTCAGCTTCGAATGCCTCCTTATCGTATACAAGGATCATTGTCTGCGCGTATGTCGGGAAGCCATAGATCTTGCCATCGAAGGTGCAGCCGTCAAGAAGACCCTTGGAATAGATGGACATATCAAGGCCTGCTGCCTCAATATATTCATTGAGAGGAAGGATATAACCGGCATCTGTATATTCCTTCATCCAGAGGCTGTTTACCCATACCACATCATAGTTTCCAGAACCAGGTGCAGCCTGGAAAGAAGTAAGCTGCTTGGCTTTAAGGTTACCATAATCGACATCATCAATCGTGACATTAGCATCCGGATAGTCGGCAACTACCTGCTTCTGCAAGTCTGCGTGCGGTCCTGCCCAGACTGATACCAGAAGGTTCTCCCTTCCATCAGTTGCAGCTGTCTCTCCGGAACCTCCAGCAAAAACCATGGAGACTGCTAGCAGCATAACCATTGCGATACTGATGAATCTTTTCATCTTTTTCCTCCTTTTATTCTGAAATCCGTTCAGGATCTGCAGACATTCTCAACGCCCCGCTTATGGAGCTCATCAAGCCAGAACCTGACATCTTCCTCCGTCGCACCCTTCACCGGCATGGCCGCATCCGGAACCCTCCCTAGTTCCTCAGTCTTACCTATACCGAATGTGTGATAAGGCATGATTTCCGCCTTCCGTATCCCTGGATGCGCATTGAGTATTGCCGCAATACCATCAAGATGATCCGGGGTGTCATTGACACCGGGAATAAGGGGCAACCTGAGAATTATATCTTTTCCTTTCGAGTAAAGGTACTCAAAATTCTTGATAATTGTTGAGTTATCAACTCCGCAGAGGGCTTTGTGTCTTACAGGGTCTGTTACCTTATAATCGAAAAGGAAGAGATCTATCAGTTCAGCGCTCTTTGCAATTACCTCCTTTGAAGCATAGCCGGATGTCTCAATTGCGGTATGGACACCGGGAATACGCTTCAAAAACTCTTCTATGAAATCCATATACAGCAGCGGCTCTCCTCCGGAGAAAGTAATGCCGCCTGTATTTCCATCCCCCGTGCTGATGCTGAAATACCTGAGGTCATGACTGACACGGCTGCAGAGCATATCCACGGTATATTCGTCACCTACAAGGGAAAGGGCATCATAACAGCAGACTTTGAGACATTCCCCGCAGCCGACACAGCGCTCTGGATGCACGGCATGCACATACATGCCGTTTTCAAGTACCATCTCATGCACACCATAATGACAGGCTTTCATGCATTCCATGCATCCCACACAGAGCCGTTTGTGAAACATCAGTTCCCTACGGCCGGTATGTGATTCAGGGTTGTGGCACCAGCGGCAGGAAAGGGGACAGCCTTTGAAGAATATGACTGTACGGATTCCCGGCCCGTCATTGAGAGAGAAGCCCTGAACATCAAATATCGGAGCAGTCAGATCAATAGCTTGTCCTGTCATAGATTTCCTGCTGTACATCCTTCTTCAGTTCAACGAATCTGGCACTGAGACCACCGATGCGGACAATCAGATCCTTATAATCCTCAGGATGCTGCATGGCATTATACAGATCATCCTTGCCGACTACTGTGATCATCGACTGGGCACCTCCACGATTGAAATAATCGAGGAGAAGATACTGGACCTTTCCATCCGCATCGTTCCATGTCTCCTTAGTGAATCTCATGTTCTGGACCATTCCAGCCATATTCGCATGCGATGGTTTCACGATTGAATTGAGCATTGCCGTAAGTCCGTTCTTGTCCGTACCGGATGAAGGATTGTTGGCATTGGCCATAGGTGTTCCAGCCTTGCGGCCATCAGGAGATGCTCCGACCCAGCGTGCCAGTGTCGTGTTCTGTGCATTGTTGATATTCACGCAGAGATAGCTCTTGAGGCCTACCTTCGGTGCCTGCTCGCGTACTTTCTGGCAGAGATAGTCATGAAGATCGACAAGGATGCTGTCAACATAAGGAAGGTCGTTGCCGTATTTTGGAGCATCCATCATCATCCTTCTCTCTTTCTCGTAGCCAAAGAAATTTGCATCGAGCGCATCAATCATCGTCTTTGCAGACATGCGTTTCTCTTCGAATACAAGCTTCTTTATGGCAGCAAGGCTGTTTGCCACGTTGACATTTCCATAGAGTTCAAGTGTTCCTGCAAGATATGCGCAGCCGCCATTGAATATGCCCTTTCCACGCTCAATACAGCCATCATAGAGCATCGTCACCATCATGAATGGATGCATGCTTCCAATCGAATCATAGATGTATCTCTCATACTTGGCCTGTGTTTCGATGAAGCGGTCAAGATGCTTTTTGTAGATGTCTACAAACTCATCATATGAAGAGCACTCATCCAGTCTCTTTGACTTGAAAGAAAGATATGTATCAGAAACGGGATCATAACCGCCATGGATGGCAAGCTCGAGAACCTTGAGCGTTCCAAGAGAGCCATTCGGAGAGCCGAAGCTGTAATGATCGAACTCAATCTCGCCGCATCCGAGAGGCATATAGGTCTCAGCTCTTTCCCTGTCCACACCAAATGCATTCATGACAGACGGAACGAGGACATCATCATTGTAAAGCAGAGGATATGTCCTTCCCTCTCCGATGCAGCGCATCGCGGCATCCCAGACATCCTTCGGCGTATCCTTATTGAAGCGGAGAGTGAACTGGGGAAGGATTTCCTTCACGGTCCTGCATGCTTCACAGGCCACAAGACAGAACCTGTCAGCATTCTCAGGATTCCTTCTTCCATAGCCTCCGACTATCACACGGCCATCAGTCTCATCATCAAGGCTGTCGATGAGATAGAAATATGACTGAACCATCTTCAGAGCTTCCTGCTCCGTGATTATCCCGTTGTCAATATCATGAACATAGAGGTCCCCGATATAGACATCCATGCGTCCGAATTCCACAAGAGGGCACATAAGGCCATAAAGCCAGCAAAGCTGCAATCCTTCGAGCATGCTTTCCGGTGCATGTTCCTGGATTCCCTTAAGCGCTCTGGCAAGATCCTGCATCTCCTTTCTTCTTTCCGGTGTAGCAGCTGTCCCTGCCTTCTCTTCCGCTTCCTTCTGATAGAAAGCGCAGCAACTCCGGAGAACCTGCAATGCACCAAGCATGCATTCATAAATGACAGGATCCTTTCCACGCTCAGCGGCTGTTCCCAGAGCCTCGCGCACCTCATCCTCGAGACCGCAGATACCAATACGCACGAGCTTGTCAAAATCGATGTATGCACCAGCCATACGGATTATTGGCGAGGCTGCTACAGCATGTGTCTCCCATTTATCTTCAGGAATTATTTCTGCTATCTCCTTTGGAGTATTCCTGAATACACGGCCATATGTGTTGTGCGATTTCCAGAATGTAAGGAGATCATGAAGATCCTCTCTGTATTTTGCGTTTCCATCCTGTCTTTCAAGAGCCAGAGTCACTCTCGGCTCATCAATGTAATACCCTGTACCACCAGTTTGCCCCTGAATACCATATCCTACAAGGCCGAACTGGATACGTCCTGCCAGAACATCGTTATCCTCTATTGGCATCAGGACTGCAGGATACTGTGCCTGCAGACACGCAAGCTCAATCTGCGCAGGATGCGTGAATTTTCTCGTCGCCTTACGGTATGCTGCTGTAAATGCAATCTCAAAGCTGAGATCCGGACGTGGATTCTTGACTTTCCAGTTATTCATATCGACCCTCTCCTTACTGGGTATCAGCCAAAGTATAAGGGCCGTTCTTACACTCCATCTTGTCCTGCTTTAACAGATTTATTGCAATATTTTGATATTTTGCGATGATAATTTATCATGATAAAATAACAAATATGAATGCAGTAAAACTGTATGCCTCACCGTTTTCGGAAGCGGGAATCGCATATGCCTCATACATATCTGACAAAGAGCAGCTTAAAGTCTGTCATTACCACGATTATTACGAGATATTCCTTGTTGACCAGGGCTATGCCACACACCATGTGAATGGCAAGGATGAGAACATCTCTACAGGCATGCTGTTCTTCGTAAGACCGGATGATGTACACTACTATGACGGGGCTTCTGACAACTTCAGGATCATCAACATGGTAGTGGAAGAGAAGAATATCACAGCCC
>CASEGX010000022.1 GCA_949287505.1 uncultured Spirochaetales bacterium
CTCACTCATGGGGGCGACTCCTTATTCTTGGTGTTTGGCGATTCCAACAATAAGTGTTCTGCCCCTCCTTTTTCAATTCATACTATTTCCCATCCCACAACTTTTGTGATTGAGCCAAAATTATCAGCGGTAATTAGTGAGAATACACCTTGGACAAAAATCTGGAATCGAGAAAAGGAATCTGTGCTTTTTCAAGAAAAGAAGTATATTTCTTCTTGACTACCCCCCCCCCGGTATTAAACATACTGACGTGGGAGTATTGTATGAAACTTTCAAAGATTTTATTCATCTCGTTTGCAATTGTTTTTTTGGCAGCATCCTGCTCTCCAAGGTACATCTTCTATCCCCCATATTTCACCGATGAAGATGATTCAACTCCTTATGATGTAAGTACTGTAGAAGATTTCTCTGCAATGCTAGAATCATCCGGACAAGCAAGGCTCATAAGCAATATCACACTCGCGGACAACATTGATTTTGGAGAAAGAGAAAATCTTTCAATTGATCTAAATGGCAATTCGTTGTCAATTGAAAAAGCCACCAGCTTCATTATTCCAGAAGGTAAATCATTGGAAATATCCGGAGGCTCTCTCAAAACTTCATTACCGGAAGGTTCTAATTCGGCCTCATCCTGTATCGTCGTTGCAGACAATGCCACTCTGACCCTCGATAGTGTTGAATATGAATCTAAACAGTCTGGTATTTACCCTGACTCTTCAGGTGCAACTGTGAATATAATGAATCATTCGGTCATCACTGTAGCTGGCGCCTGGGGTGTATCCACTAATGCCAATGATAAAGACACAGATATAACTATAAATATCGAAGATTCAACAATAAAGGCAACAAGCAATGTTGGAACAGCTGTGATGCTCAATGTGGACGGTGAGCTCAATATCAGGAATTCCGACCTTGAAGGAGAAGCTCAGGCTGTCATCGTAAGATGCGGCGATGCTGATATCTCGGGAAGCACGCTTGTTTCCCGCGGACAGACCAGTCAGTCGACATATAATGCTCCATATGAAGAGGCTACCGACTGGGGCAGCGGCAATTTCGTTCCATATGCTACATTGGTTGTTGGAAATAAATCCACGGTACAACAGTACGCTGTTAACGTGACATGCAAAGTCGAGAATTCAAAAATAACAATGCAGAACCTTGGAGGGAATTTAAGTGCGACGGAAGTCTATGCAGCCGCAGATAACAACTGTACCGTTGAATTCATCTCATCTGATTATGCCCAGAAGGTAAAAGATGATGATGCCTATTTTGTGAGAAGCGGCAGTACATTGAACCTTAGGACATCTGAAACATCGGAACCTATAAATCTGAATAGCTAAGACGTTATCATTTTGATTCATTCAAAGACGCTGTTTTGCATACCGCTGGCAGCGTCTTTGTTTGCCTTAATACACCTGATGGAAAGAAAATCCCTGTATTGATATACTACCCCTATGACAGAAAAACTCCCTGAATATAAAAAGCAGCTTGAAGAGCTCGATGCAAAGCTTGCATCGGAAGCTGTGCTCTCCGATATGAAGCAGTATAAGGCGCTGATGCAGGAGAGATCACATCTTGCACCGGTTATCGAGAAGATGGAGGAAATCATCAAGCTCGAGGAGGAGATCGAAGGCTCGAAGGAGATGATCAAGAGCGAGTCCGATCCGGAGCTGGTGGAGATGGCGAAGGAGGAGATAGCGGAGCTTGAGGAGAAGCATGCTAAGGCAGAGAAGGAATGCCGTATGCTTCTTATCCCGCCAGATCCTCTTGAAGGGAAGAATATAATCATGGAAATCCGTGCAGGAACAGGCGGCGAGGAAGCTGCCCTCTTCGCTGCGGATATCTTCCGCATGTATACGCGCTATGCGGAGAAGATGCACTGGAAGATGGAGATAATGAATCTCAATGAGACAGGCATAGGAGGATACAAGGAAATCGTCGTCTCTATCTCAGGCAAGGATGTCTATGGATCGCTGAGATTCGAGTCAGGTGTACATAGAGTCCAGAGAGTTCCTGAAACGGAATCAGGCGGAAGGATACATACATCGGCTGTTACTGTAGCCGTTCTTCCTGAAGCTGAGGAAACAGATATCGAGATAAAGCAGGAAGATCTCAGGATCGATGTGATGAGAGCAGGCGGTCCTGGCGGTCAGTGCGTCAACACAACCGATTCCGCTGTCAGAATCACTCATATCCCATCCGGCATTGTCGTAATCTGCCAGGATGAGAAATCACAGATAAAGAACAGGGCAAAGGCAATGAGAGTCCTACGCTCAAGGCTTTACGAAGCGGAAGAATCCAGAAAGAGACAGGAGAGAGCCGATGCGAGGAAGAATATGGTCGGATCGGGAGACCGCTCTGAAAGGATCAGGACATACAACTTCCCTCAGAACAGGCTTACTGACCACAGGATCAATCTCACCCTCTATAAGCTTGACCTCATAATGGAAGGAGAGCTCGGAGAGGTAATCGATGCTCTGAAACTTGCAGCTGGCGAGAAGGCGCTTGAGGAAGCGTGAGGATAATGGATGCGAGGAGGCTCCTCCTCGGAAAGCTCGACAGTACAGATGCAAGGATAATCCTCAGGCTTGCAACCGGTCTTGATGATATCCACCAGATAACAGAGGGAGAATCGGAGCTTGCGCCGGAGGCTGAGGCAGTTATCCAGAAACTGATGGAAAAGCGTCTTTCCGGAACTCCCATGGCATATATCATGGGAGAGAAGGAGTTCTATGGACTGCCATTCCATGTTTCTGGAAGCGTTCTGATTCCACGCCCCGATACTGAAACTCTCGTCGATACAGCGATAGAACTTGCAGGAAGATTCAGGAATCCGAGGATTCTAGACCTCTGCTCAGGAAGCGGAGCGATAGGCACAGCTATAGCGCACACGCTCTC
>CASEGX010000023.1 GCA_949287505.1 uncultured Spirochaetales bacterium
AAGTTCGCACAGGGAGACAATTCCTGGGCAGAGCGGGGTGGTAGCAGGAGTGCTACTGTCTGAATGAATTAGGTAACGAAGAGTGTTCAACCTCTTCCAAAGTTTATCTATTGGCCTCTCCTTCTCCGGGAGAGGCCTTTCGCTTATTTGTTGACTATGCTATCTCTTTCAATGAAATCAATTTTATATGATTGGAATGCAGGCTCAAGATCCGGGTTATTAAATCTAGCCCTTGCCCGTTTTACAGCTTCTCGTCCCATGGTTCTTGCCCGTAATGCGACCATTGTAAGTGCTGGAGTTGTCCAGTTACCATAGGCCTCTTCTTCACCTATGGTAATCATGCTTGTGTCACGTCCAACAATTATTCCGTGTTCTGTAAGCGCTTTCATAAGGCCAAGAGCGATGGGAAAATTGCCTGCGAATACACCATCAGGAATTTTCCCTCCATTTAGAAGATAGTCATTTAGCGCTTCATACGCACAGCTTGATGTTGAGACTTCGGTCTCAATGAATTTGAAAAGATGCATATGTGGATGTTCTTTTATATATTCTTCCACGCTGGTGATTTTATGATAGTGCAGAGGTATTTCATAATTATCTTTCACATCGACAAAAAGGACATCTTTGATATTTGCCTTATCCAGTCGTTTCATAGCGATTTCGATACTGATCTGTACATCATATGATATTGTATCGATGCATTCAGGATAAAAGCTCAGTTTTCCAATGAATACCAGAGGTGAGGAGCCTGCAAATTTTATGATTTCATCAGTCTGCTTTCTTGTATAGTTGCCAATTGCAAGAGCAGCATCAAACTCGCCTTTTTCCTTGTCGAGTTGATTGTAGAGCGCATACCTGCACGAGTATCCGTTCTTCGTCGCTTCTTCCTCTATTCCGAAACGGATATCAAAATAGTATGCATTTGTCACATCCGCAAAATGATTTTCCTTATGTATTATCAATAGCCTCAGATCCTTGTCCGTCTGGATTCTGCTATATCCAAGTTCGTTTGCAATTGACAGTATCTTTTTTGCCGTTTCTGCATTCAGAGAAAGTTTAGGATCATTCCTGAGGCATCTAGAAACAGCTGATACCGAGACCCCTGCACGTGCTGCTATGTCCTTTAATGTTGTTGCCATATTGACTCCGTTTATAGATACTATAACTAGTAAAATAATTTTAGTAAAATAATTTTTACATATTTCATCAATGATTAAAAATTCTCTTGGTTGCGTAGGGAAAAATTGCATTTTATCAGGTTGTTAACAAATAATTTTAGTAAAATTAATGATTAAAAAGTGGAAAAATAGTAAAAAATTTACGTAAAATGGTTGTCAGATCAAGATTCTGATATATGATGTGTAAATGATATGTACAGGTTCATTGGAGATTTCCATACTCATTCATGTGTGTCTCAGCATGCATATAGCACGATAGGAGAGCTTGCAGAGGCTGCTGCTAGGAAGGGTTTTTCAGCTTTTGCTGTAACAGACCAGGGTCCGGCATTGTTTGATGGGGCTTCTGAGCATCATTTCCTATGCATGAATACTCTTCCTGATGAAATGGAGGGAGTGAGATTTTTGAGAGGTGTTGAGGCTGACATAATTGATTATGAAGGTGGTCTTGATATCAGCAGAAGTCTTGTATCTTCTTTGGACTTAATCATCGCATCGTATCATACCGAGTGTATTGAGCCTGAAAGCAAGACTGAGCATACGAAAGGATGGATCCGGCTCATAGAGTCTGGCTTTGTGGATTGTCTAGGGCATTGTGGTAATCCATTGTTTGATTTCTATCATAGGCCGGTCCTTGAAGCTTGCCATCACTATGGAGTTGCAATTGAAATCAACGAAAATTCATTTGTGGTAAGACCTGGTAGTGAAGAAAATTGTGTCGATATTATTTCCATAGCTCTGGAATTGAACGTGCCAATCATTGTCAATTCCGATGCTCATTCGAAGTGGGCTTTGGGATGTTTTCCACGCACAGAGGTTTTCCTGGAGAAATTGGGCGTTCCTGAATCGAAAATCCTAAGTTGCAACCATGATGCTTTCTTTTCCTTTATCGAAAGACGTAAGTCATTCAGGAGTAATATATGAGACTGTTCCTTGGTATAAAGATCTCGCCTGAGAATGCTTTGCATCTTGAGAAATGTGCAGTGGCACTTTCTGAAGCATCTGGAAATAATTATGCCCCATGTTTGCAGTCTGTTGGCCATCATATGCATATTACTCTGAAATACATCGGTGAGACATCTAAGATCGATGAGATTCTTGAGCGCCTTGATTCCATACATTTTGGCAAATTCTCAGTGGATATCGAGGGAACTGGAGCTTTTGAACATGTAGTATGGGCAAAACCGCATGATGAGATAGGGAATCTTCCCATGCTCAAATCTCTTCTTGATAAGGCACTTGATGATGTCGTAGAGCGGGAGAACCGTGATTATATTCCCCATGTGACACTTGGCTATAAAAGATCTCCTGATGTCCCTGTATGCGATACGATTGTTCCAAGAATGCAGGAGAATGTAGATGCTTTTTCACTCTTTGAGGTGTTTGATGAGACTCTTGTTCCTGTATTCAGGGAAATCAGAAGATATCCTCTTCACGATATGGTAACACTCGTTTCCATAAATGATTTTCATGCTTCGCTGAAGAATGCCCCATCCCTTGTGTCTTCTATAAAGAGAATGCGTGAGCAGAATCCTCTTTCTGCAGTATTCTTAGGAGGAGACAATTATTTCGGTAATCCCATAATAGACAAGTATAACGGATGTCCTGTGTCCCGTATTATAAAAGAGCTTGATGCCAAATACTCAGCACTTGGTAATCATGATTATGATTATGGCTGGGAGAAGCTCAGTATATTCGAAAGAGATGGCGGTTATATGTTCATCGCTGCAAATATTGAAAGGCTTCCGGATTATGCTGCGCTGGATATCGGGAAATACCGCATTCTCATTCTCGGCCTTGCAACTCCTGATGAAACGCCTTCCCCGGAAACCGATAGATCAATGCTGGATACCCCGATAAAACCACCCCTAGTTGCTCTCTCAAGGATTTCGGAAAAGCTTAATGCAGAACATTGCGATGCTATGATTGCCTTGACTCATCTTGGAATCCGTGAGGATGCAGGAGAAGGGCTTTATTACCCTGAGGTGGACGAGGTTTGTCATGCTCTTCCTGCGCTCGACGGGCTTTTTGGAGCTCATTACCACAGATTTATCAGAGCTTATATAAACGGAGTTCCTGTTGCCGAAGGTGGTAGCCAAGGACTTGGATATGCTGTAATCCGTATCGTATTCCATGACAAAGGTAAAGTCTCGTTCCCGGATTTTGTAAGGATACAATCTCCCGAGCAGGATGAAACTACCACTGCGATTATCCACGAGTTCGAGAGAGCGACAGAGTGGATGAAGGATAAAATTCTCTGCTCGCTTCCGCATGATATCGGGAATCGGAATCCGGAAACTGGTGAGATTCCAATGGAAGGCTCTGCTCTGAGCCGTTTGGCTGCAAACGTGGTGCGTGAAGTTACTGGATCAGATGTTGTGCTTTTGTATTCTGGGCGAGTGGGACTTGGACTTAGCCAAGGGCTGCTTTCACTATATGATTTCGAACGTCTGTTTATGTTCAGTAATCCTCTTGTACATATGACGCTCACTGCAGAAAAGCTTCTTGAGACGCTCTCATTTGGTCTCAGGTCTCTTAATGGGGAAGGCGCATCTCCGCTGGCGGAAGCTGGAATCAGGATGGATATAAAACCCGGTAACATGCCCGGACATCGTATTGTTAGGAGCGATATCAAACCAGGTAGAAAATACAGCGTTGTGACAGATGCCTCTGTTTTCTTGGGAAATTTCGGTTTTTCTGTCAGGGAATATGCCAAGGATGTACGGGAACTCGATGTGTCAATGAAAGATATGATGAGGGATTTCTTCTTTTCATGTGCAGCTGACAGTTCCCGTATCGATGAATATGAGATGGCTTGGGTTAGGAGAGTGCAGGATGAAAGTTGAATTCGTCAATGCGACTAAAGAGTTTGTTGAAAGAGGCAGCCGTGAGAAGAGAATGGTGAAGGCTGTGGATAATCTTTCCCTCACGATAGAATCGGGAAAGCTATATGGCTTTCTGGGGCCTTCAGGTTGCGGGAAATCAACAAGTCTTTTCATGATTTCCGGAATTCATGATTTCACTTCAGGGTCCCTTCTTTTTGATGGCAAGGATGTTACGAATCTGCCTCCGGACAAGAGGGAGGTCGGTATGGTTTTCCAGAATTATGCTCTCTATCCACATCTCAGTGTGAGAGAAAACATCGAGTTTCCTCTTGTCAATTCGAAGTCTCTCACTAAAAAGCTCAAGGCACGTGCTAAAGAAAGGGGTATCGCATTCAAGGACCTGATTGGAGAGATGATTGAATCTGTTGCGAAGATTGTCGAGATTGGCCAGTTGATGGAGCGTAAACCATCAGAGCTTTCTGGTGGTCAACAACAGCGTGTTGCAATTGCTCGTGCTCTTGTCAAGGAACCTTCGATACTTCTTCTCGATGAACCGCTTTCAAATCTTGATGCAAGACTTCGTCTGCAGACAAGGGAAGAAATCCGCAAGATACAGAAACGGACAGGGATAACCACAGTCTTTGTCACCCATGACCAAGATGAAGCTATGAATATCTGTGACGAGATTGCAATCATGCGTGAAGGGCGTCTGCAGCAGACAGGAAAACCTCAGGAGGTTTATGACCGGCCTTGTAATCTCTTTGTGGCTAAATTCCTGGGTTCTTTCCCAATTAATGTCTTGAACGGCAGTGTTAAGGACAATGAGCTGTACATAGGTAATACCGCAATCAGACGTGTAGAGATTCCTGATGGAGACTACAGTGTTGGCATAAGACCGGAGAATATTGTTCAGTCAGTTGAAGGGGATTTTAAGCTTAGTGTTATATCTGACGAGAGGCATGGAGGTGTTGAGCTTATTAGCGGAGAGACGGATGATGGACAGAAGCTCTCTGCCGTACGCAATCTCGCGCTTCCTCTCTCTGTCGGGACTGCTGAGTGTTTCTCAATCAAGAAAGATGGAGTGATTATCTTCGATTCTGATGAAAGGAGAATTTTCCAATGCTGAGAAAAAGAAGAGATTACCAGGCATATCTTTACCTTGTTCCGGCTCTCCTTCTGATGGCGGTTTTCACTATATATCCTGTCATCAACACGATGCTGACATCGTTCAAAGAAGGATACAGGTTCCTCACAGGGGATTTTGTGAAATTCTCATTCCAGAATTACGTTGATATCCTTCATGATCCCGTGTTTCGTAGAGCCATCATGAACACATGCTTTATAGCATTCATCTGTGTTCCGGTTTCAATGATTGTTTCCCTTGCAATTGCCTTGATGCTCAATTCAATCAAGCGGTTACGGAATTTTCTTCTCACTCTTTTCTATCTTCCTCAGGTGACGAATGTAATCGCTGCAGGTATGGTATTCGCGCTCATATTCAACAACAATTTCGGGCTTCTCAATATGGTGCTGGGCTGGTTTGGAATCGATCCTGTCCAATGGATTTCTGGAATAGGTATAGCGGCAAGTGAAGAGCTTTATAGACAGTCGTATATAAAATGCCTCTTTGTGCTATTCACTTATTCTCTCTGGTCCGGGCTTTCTCTTAAGATAGTTCTCTTCCTTGGAGGCCTTCAGAACATACGGAAGGATTACTATCATGCTGCTTCGATAGACGGAACAAGAAAGATAAAGGTGTTGACGAAAATTACGCTACCGCTTTTGTCTCCTACAACATTCTACGTGTTCATCACCTCCGTCATAACGGCATTCAAGGCATATTCGCAGGTGGTTGCGCTTTTCCCTGATAATTTCGGTCCTGCTGGAGATAACTCGAAGATGATGATAACAATAGTCGGTTATATCATCGATTCTCTTGGAGATTATCTCAGCGAAGGTGCAGTCAGTCTTGCAAGTGCTGCTGCCGTGGTATTGATGTTCATCATAATGATCCTGACCGCTGTGCAGTTCAGGCTTTCCAGAAGGTGGGTACATTACAAATGAAAGAGAAGAATTCTGCCGCGACGTCTGTCATATATATAATCCTGTTCATCTGTCTTTTCTTGATTCTTGTACCGTTTGCATACATGATACTGACTTCGCTGAAATCACAGGCAGAGGCATTGGCTCAGCCTCCTATCATATTCCCGGAGAGACTGCAGTTTTCGAATTATCCAATAGCGCTGGAGAGTGCTCCGTTCCTGAGATATTTCGTCAATACGCTGATAGTATCGGTCTGTGTAGTTATTCTGAGCACTGTTGTTACGGTCCTTGCTGCATATGCATTTGCCTGGATGGACTTCCCGTTCCGTGATGGTATTTTCTTCCTCATCCTCGGGTCGATGATGATACCTCAGGAAATGCTCATCATCACAAACTTCCTTACAGTCGCGGACCTGGGATGGATGAATACCTATCAGGCTCTCATTCTTCCGTACGCTGTGAATGCATTCAACATCTTCCTTCTGAGACAGACAATGAAGCAGATCCCGAATGATCTTTTTATAGCTTCCAGAATCGATGGACTCACACACTTCCGTTTCCTTCGCAAAGTGATCATTCCGATTGCGAAGCCTACAATCCTCACGACCATGCTTCTGTCCCTCATCTGGATCTGAAATACATATGCCTGGCCGAATCTGATTACTACAAAGGATGAACTTAGAATGGTTTCGAATGGGCTTGCCAATGCTTTCACAACGAATACCGGGTCTATTCAATATGAGCTGCAGATGGCAGCTGCAACAATGGTTACCCTGCCGTTGATCGTCATCTTTGTGCTCCTGAGAAAGAATGTCTTTTCTGGAATGCAGACGGGTGGAATCAAGGGCTGATAGGAGGATATGAAAATGAAAAGAGTATTATGTCTGTTTGCGGCGCTGATCCTGTGCTTCTCTGTAACTGCAGGCGGTACATCAGAAGCAGCTGGAGCTTCAACAATGGAGGAGGCAATCCAGAGCGTTGTTGTGGATAAGGAACCTGTTGCAATCTCATTCTGGACAGGAACAGGAGCACAGAACTATCCATATCTGGAAGCAATGGTGAATTCATTTATGGAAGAATATCCGAATATAACTGTGGATTTCTCCAATCAAGGGGCACTCAATGACCTGACTGTCAAACTGACACAGAATATCGTTTCCCGATCCACTCCGACTATCTCGAATATAGCTACCACAACATTTCCTGAGTATATTGCCAGCGGCGCGATAGTCGATCTCTTGCCATACTGTGAGAATGAGACAATCGGATATACTGACGAGGAACTTGCAGATTTCTTCCCCAACTACATTTCGGAAGTGAAGAGCTATGAAGAAGGTACGATGTATGGCTGGCCGACTAACAAGAAGACTACGGATGTACTGATTTACAACAAAACATTCTTTGATGAGCATGGATGGACAGCTCCTACGAACTGGGACGAGGTTGCTGAGCTTTCAAAAGCAATAACAGAAGAAACCGGTATTCCAGCTTTCAGTTATGACACTGCATACGGCGATGCTGCATTCAAGACTCTCTCCATGCAGTGGGGTAGTCCATATGTGACTGCAGACGGGACAGTTGATGTGTATAATGAGGCTTCTCTTGAGGCTATAGATTATTATAAGACGAACATGGATGCCGGTTATTTCACTCTTCCTTCACTTATGCCGAGTGCAAATGGTGGTAATTACAGCAATGTAGGTTTCAAGAAAGGTGAATGCTATATGTTCGTAGGCTCTGCTGCAGGAATCCAGTATGCAATCCCGAATTCCGAGGCTGGGGATATGGAGTTTGAAGTTGGCGTTGCCCCGGTTCCACAGAAGAATAGTGAGAATGCCGTGACATTCAGCAAGGGTGAGAACTATGCAGTCTTCTCCAACTCTACAGAGGAACAGAGAGTTGCTGCCTGGCTTCTTATCAAATATCTCAGTGCTGCAGAGAATAATGTGGAGTGGTTTATCAAGACCGGAAATCTTCCGATCAGCAACTCTCAGGTTGAGGAACCTGAATATCAGGCATTCCTTGCAAGTGAGCCAGGCAGTGCAGAGTATTATTTTGCACTTGAAGCTAATGCAGCACTCGCTATGCAGGATATCATGACATTCGATGTTGCATTTGCTGATTCCCTTGATTTCACAGAAGAGATAGGAACTATGTGGAAATCCGTCATGATTGGTGGCGCCGATCCAGAAGCCGCTTTGAAGGCCATTGATGAGGAGTTCTGATGAGGAGAACAGTGTTCTTCGACTTCGATAACACTCTGTACAGCCATAAAAGCAAGACTGTGCCTCCAAGTGCCCGCAAGGTGCTTGGAGCACTTCGTGAAGCAGGTAGCTTCCTTGTTCTTGCGACTGGACGAGGACTGGAATCGAAGGAGATGATAATGCAGGAAACAGGTTTTGATTTCGATGCATATATCTATCTTAATGGTCAGCTTGTGATGGAAGGTGATGAGATTATTGCAGAGCAGTATATCAGTATTGATAACACTTCCCGCATCTTTGATATTGCGGATGCAGAAGGCATTGCTTATGGTGGCTTTACATGCCGCGGTCAGGCTCTTTGCAGATGGACTGATAAGTCCCGTGCTGTCTGGAATGACTTTAACCCACCTCTTCCTTCCTTGGTTGAGGATTTCCGTGCCATTGAGAAGATTTATCTTCTGCAGCTTTATATCAGCAAAGAGGAGGAATCTCTTTTCTCTTCCATCCTTCCGGATTATGTTACCAACAGGCCTCATGAATTTCTTCTATCATTGATTCCTAAGAGCGCAGGGAAAGCTCTTGGCATGAATGTAATCATGAACCGTCATAATCTGGACAGAAGTGCTTCTTATGCTTTTGGTGATGGTTATAACGATGTGGATATGCTTAAGGCTGTAAGTACATCAATAGCCATGGAGGATGGAAGTGAGGAGCTAAAAAGTATTGCTTCATTCATAGCTCCGGCCGCGGATGATGATGGTATATTACGTGCTTCAATGAGCCTCGGACTCATTGCCGAGTGAAGTGTGATTATTCTTTTATCTTTCAGTTTGGTTCGAAATACGACCAATTCATACCTTATTTTGGTTTGAAATATGACCTTTTGGCTGTGATTTTGGTTGCAAATATGATTTTTAGGCAAAAGTATTAGCTTAACGCTCCCTCTTTAATGGCAGTTTTTCCTGCGAGACCCGGATAAAGCCATTAGGCAGAAAAGTCAATGGAAGGGGATGATTGCCCCTTCCATTGCAGATTCATCTCACTATGTTCTTTGGTGTGCCAATCATGAAAGACACAAGATTCTCGAGTGCATTGTTCATTAGCCTCTGTCTTGTTTCCTTTGCACTCCATGCTGTGTGCGGGGTGATGATGCATTCTCTGAGTCCGATGAGAGGAGATCCGTGTACCGGAGGTTCTTCTCTTAGAACATCAAGTCCAGCTCCTTTGAGTCTCTTTTCCATTATTGCCGTTGCGAGTGCTTCTTCATCAACAAGTCCTCCTCGGGCTGTGTTTATGAGTATTGCAGTGGGCTTCATGAGAGAAAGAGATTCTCCATTGATCATGTTCTCTGTCTCTGGTGTAAGAGGAACGTGAAGCGATATGAAATCCGATGATGAGAAAAGAGTTTTGAGATCAACAGCTTTGAATCCTTTTTCCTCAGCTTCCGGTTTCGGACTTCTTGAGTTGTAAATCACAGCCATTCCGAATGCAGATGCTATTTCTGCAGTTCTCATTCCGATGTGTCCCATTCCCACGATACCCATTGTCTTCCCGTGAAGTTCCTCAAGCGGATAGGGAAAATAGGAGAAGTGTCCCGATTCTGCCCATTTGCCTTTTCTTACATCTTCTGCAAGATCGGCAGTACGCTGCGTGAATTCAAGGATATGGGCAAACACAGACTCTGCGACACCCTCTGTGCTGTATTCAGGGACGTTTGTGACATTTATTCCCATCTCTGAGGCGGCTTTTGTATCAATGATGTTGTACCCAGTAGCTGTTACTCCTATGTATCTGAGTTTCGGCAGCCTTTCCATTGTTTCCCTTGTAAATGGGACCTTGTTTGTGAGGACGGCCTCTGCATCAAGACAGCGTGGAATGACATCTTCAGTCTTTGTCGTTTCATAAACCGTCACATTGCCAACGCTTTCAAATCCTTCCCATGAAAGATCTCCTGGGTTCATGTAGTATCCATCGAGTATTGTTATGTTCATTCTTTGATTTTAATACATCTTGTAATATTTGGTAAAAATAAGGCTGTTTCAGAAGTCAGAACCTCTGTAACCATTCTGCTACACCAGATGCACGTGCCTATTTTGTGTTTTTACTGATACATTTGTTCTTTGTTTGACCATTTCCTTCTGAATTATTACCTTACCATTGTGTCCACTCTGGCACATTATGAAAATATGAAGAAGAAAAAGGATAAGAAGAGGCTGAATATGGCTGAAGAAGAAGTAAAGAAGGAAGAGACAGAAAGCGCTCCCGAGGAGATCAAGGAAACTGAGACCCAGAATGATGAGAGTGCTGAAGTTGATACACTCCGTGCGAAGGTCAAGGAGCTTGAGGAAAGCGTTGCAGATCTGAAGGATAAAGCTCTGCGTGAGGCTGCCGAGACGGAGAACTATAAAAAGAGGCTCAGACAGGAAAAGGAGAATGCTGTCAAATATGCAAATGAGGCTCTTATCAAAGATCTGCTCGATCCTCTCGATAACTTCTCAAGAGCTATTGAGGCATCAGAGACATCGAAGGATTTCGATACTATCAAGACTGGTGTCGTGATGGTTGAGAATCAGCTTCATACACTGCTGAAGAACAACTGGGGACTTGAGGCTTATTCTCCGGAAGGAGAGGATTTCAATCCCGCTGAGATGGAGGCCTGCATGATGCAGGAGGTGGATGGACTGGAGAAGGAAAAGGTTCTGCAGGTATTCCTTAAAGGATATAAACTCCACGGTAAGGTAATAAGGGCTGCAAAGGTTGTAGTCGGTAAGCCAAAAAGCAATTGACGAAAGAGATTGGCATTATTATTTTACCACTGGATACGGAGCATGGCTCCGTGCGGATTACTTAGATAAATATGGAGAGAAGATAAAATGGGAAAGATTATTGGTATAGACCTTGGAACAACAAACAGCTGTGTTGCCGTTATGGAAGGCAATGAGCCTGTTGTTATTGCAAACAGCGAAGGAGACAGAACAACTCCTTCCGTAGTTGGATTCACAGAAACTGATCGTCTTGTAGGTAAGCCTGCAAAGAACCAGATGGTCACGAACCCTGAGAACACTGTCTATTCCATCAAGAGATTCATGGGAAGAAAATACCATGAGGTTGCTGAAGAGATTAAGATGGTGCCTTACAAGGTCGTGTCAGGCGCTAATGATGAGATAAAGGTTTCCATCAGGGGACATGAGTATTCACCTCAGGAGATTTCCGCAATCGTTCTTCAGAAGATGAAGAAGACTGCAGAGGATTATCTTGGTGAGCCTGTTACTGAAGCTGTCATCACAGTTCCTGCATACTTCAATGATGCACAGCGCCAGGCAACAAAGGATGCCGGACGTATTGCAGGTCTTGAAGTCAAGAGAATCGTCAATGAGCCTACAGCTGCTGCTCTTGCCTATGGTTTCGGTAAGGACAAGTCAGACAAGGAAGAGACAATTGCTGTATACGACTTTGGTGGCGGTACATTCGATATCTCAATCCTTGAGCTCGGCGATGGTGTTTTTGAAGTAAAGTCCACAAATGGTGATACACATCTTGGTGGAGACAATATCGATCAGGTCATCATTGACTGGATGGTTGCAGACTTCAAGAAAAATACAGGCATCGACCTTTCTCAGGATAAGATGGCACTCCAGAGACTGAAGGAAGCTGCAGAGCAGGCAAAGATCGTGCTTTCCTCCTCTACAACGACAACAATCAATCTGCCGTTCATCACAGCAGATGCAACAGGTCCTAAGCACCTTCAGATGGAGCTTACAAGAGCAAAGTTTGAGCAGATGATTGCTCCGCTTGTTGAGAGAACAAGAATTCCGTGTGAGAACGCACTCCGCGATGCCGGCATTTCCGCTTCAGGCGTTGATGAGGTCATTCTCGTTGGTGGTTCTTCAAGAATCCCTTGTGTACAGGCACTTGTTAAGGAGCTCTTTGGAAAGGAACCGCATAAGGGTGTTAACCCGGATGAGGTCGTTGCAGTAGGTGCTTCCATTCAGGGTGGTATTCTCAAGGGAGATGTGAAGGATGTCCTTCTTCTCGATGTAACACCGCTTTCACTTGGAATTGAGACACTCGGCGGCGTCTGCACTAAGCTCATTGAGAGGAACACTACAATTCCTACAAGGAAGAGCCAGATCTTCTCTACTGCAAGTGATGGTCAGACAGCTGTATCGATCCATGTTCTTCAGGGTGAGCGTGAGCTTGCATCACAGAACAGGACACTCGGTACATTCAATCTTGAGGGAATTGCTCCGGCACCACGTGGAGTACCGCAGATCGAGGTTACCTTCGATATCGATGCAAACGGTATCGTCCATGTATCTGCAAAGGATCTTGGAACAGGTAAGGAGCAGAAGATCAGAATCGAGTCCTCCTCTGGACTTTCAGAGCAGGAAATCGACAGAATGGTCAAGGATGCAGAGGCACATGCTGCAGAGGACAAGAAGGCTAGGGATACAATCGAGGCAAAGAACAATGCCGAGAGCGTTGTATATGCAACCGAGAAAGCCCTCAAGGACTATGGCGACAAGGTTTCTGCAGATGAGAGAAGCAGAATTGAGAGCGCAGTGCAGGAGCTTAAGGATGCACTTGCAAACAGCAATGCAACTGCAGATGAGCTCAAGAGCAAGACCGAGAAGGTCCAGCAGGCTTCTATGGAGCTTGGACAGAAGGTCTATGAAGCAGCTCAGCAGCAGAATGCAGGCGCTCAGGGTGCGGCAGGTGGCGCATCCTCTTCAGCAGACAGCCAGTCCTCATCTTCTGGAAAGAACGATGATGGCACGATGGATGCAAGCTACGAAGAGGTTAAATAACGAGCCCTTCTGTACTATAAAGGAAGCAGCATGGAAGCATGCTGCTTTCTGCTGTTAAGAGGTTTTTATGGCGAAGAGAGATTATTACGAGGTTCTTGGAGTTTCCAAGACAGCAACAGAAGATGAAATAAAGAAAGCGTACAGGAAAATCGCACTCCAGAATCATCCGGATACACATCCGAATGACAAGGATGCGGAGGAACGCTTCAAGGAGGCCAGTGAGGCTTATGAGGTGCTTTCCGATCCGAAGAAGAGAAGTGCTTACGACCAGTTCGGCTTCAGTGGAATGAATGATTTCCAGGGCGGAGCTGCTGGTAACTATTCGAATGTCTATCGTGATTTCTCGGATATCTTCGGTTCTGGCGGTGGCTTCTCTGATTTCTTCTCATCTTTCTTCGGCGGAGGCGGAAGGCAGCAGCGTTCAAGCTACGGAGAGCCTGGCGCATCGCTAAGGTATGATCTGACAATCGACTTCAGCGAAGCTGTGAGCGGATGCAAGAAAGAGATAACATTCGGCCATAAAATCAAGTGTTCAAGCTGCGGCGGAACCGGAGGAACCGGCAGAAAGACCTGTCCTACATGCCATGGATCAGGGCGTGTCACAAGCGGCAATGGATTTTTCCAGATGGCATCTACCTGCCGTACTTGCGGTGGCAGTGGCTATGTGATTGAGAATCCTTGCGCTTCCTGCCATGGAACAGGGACAGTCACAAAAACCGAGAAGCTGATGGTGAATATTCCCGCTGGTGTTGATAACGGTGCACGTCTCACTCTCCGCGGTAAAGGCGATGCCGGTACAAACGGAGGCGAGAATGGAGATCTCATTCTCTTCATCTCTGTCCGTCCTGATAAGTATTTTGTCAGGGAAGGAAGCGATGTATACATCCAGATTCCTGTAGCAATCACACAGGCGGCCCTCGGTGCTTCTGTCTTCGTTCCTACGGTAGATGGAACAGATATCAAGGTGGATATACCATCAGGCATACAGTCTGGTACAATGCTTCGTGTGAAGGGCAAGGGTATACCGTCCTTGCGTGGCTCGTCACGCGGAGACATGTATATCCGTGTCATGGTTGAGACTCCTCGCCGCATGTCGTTCAAGGCCAAGGGGCTGATGAAGGAACTGGCTGCGGAACTTAAGGAGACTCAGAGCCCGACACCAATGGAGTTTCATGAATAATGGGTGAGAAAGTCTACGGATACCATGCAATTGAAGAGGCGCTGAAGAAAGCTGGAATGGGTTCCACGCTTTATGTTCAGCGTCAGTGTGGAGAGAGGATCGAGTCCCTTGTAAGGGAAGCGAAGCTTACAGGAAAGGTTGCTGTAAAGAAACTTTCCAAAGATGAGCTTGAGCGTATGATGCCGGGCGCGGATGTACGTGGTGCCATCCTTGATCTGGGAGGTCCTAGAAGGGGAGCTTCAAGGCTTATTGAGACTACTGTGGAGGAGTTCTGCGACAAGCTTGGAGAGAGTGATGGAGCGCTCGTGCTTATTCTTGATGGAATCACGGACCCTCATAATCTCGGAGCAATCCTCCGTTCTGCAGACCAGTTCGGTGTTGATCTGGTGCTCATTCCTGAAAGGCGGTCGGTTCAGGCCAACGAGACAGTCGTGAAGGTCTCATCAGGCGCAGCTCAGTACGTTCCTCTTTCTGTTGTCACAAATCTCACAAGGGAGATAAAGATCCTCAAGGACAACGGATTCTGGATCTATGGCGCTGACATGGCAGGAGAGGATAGCTACGCAGTGTCTTTCCCTTCTCGTACAGCAATTGTCATGGGATCAGAGGGAAGCGGGATTTCACAGCTTGTGAGAAAGAACTGTGATCATATCATCTCGATACCAATGCAGGGGCACATTGATTCTCTCAATGTATCCGTGGCTGCTGGTATTCTTCTTTACGAATTCCGTCGTCCTCGCTGATCAGTAGAAGTAAGCATTTCCTATGTCATCTCTGTACCAGAGATTCTGGAAATGCTTTCCTTTTATCATGTCATAGGCATTTCTGTTCGCTTCTCCGATACTGTTTCCCTTGCCGACGACGGTTATGTTCCTTCCTCCGGTTGTTATTGCCTTGCCATCCCTTTCCTGAATTGCTCCGCAGAATACGATAGGCCCGTCATTGAGAGGCTCGAGGAATGTTGATGTAAGCCCCTTTATTTCCCTTCCTATCACCGGATTCATCGGATAACCTTCGGATGCCAGGACTACAGCGACAGTGCATTCATCGGTGGTCTCAAGCTCTACAGAGCTGACATTGTCATTCTCCATGGCTGTGAGTATTCCGATGATATCTGATCTTATGATAGGAATCATTGCCTGTGCGGATGGATCATTGAAACGTACATGGTAATCCACAAGATACGGCTCTTTATCGGGGGTAATCATCAGAGAGAGTGTCAGGATACCTTTGTATGCAAGCTGTTCTACCTGCATCCCGTAAAGCGTTGGCTTGATTATCCTGTCGATTATCTTTTCCTTTATCTCATCGATGATCGGAACAGGGCAGAGTGCACCCATACCACCTGTCGGTGTCTGGTCATCTGCAGCTTTCTTTGTATAGTCACTTGTAATTGGCAGTACGAGATATCCGTTTCTGTCAAGAAGGAGTGAGCAGCTTGCAGGCGTTCCCTGTACGTATTCTTCAAGAAGAACCGGTCCTTTCTGGAAAAGCTGCTGAGCGTAATCAAGGAGGGCTCCGGTATCATCAGAGGAGAGCATGATTCTTGATGGAGAGAGATAGTTGCTTTTTATTGTGAAGAATTCTCCTTCATGCTTCTCAAGATACTTTCTCAGACCGTCAGCATCTGCAAAAAGTGAGCTGTGGGGAATCGGGATATTGTGACGGTTGGTGAATGCTCTTGAAAAGGATCTGTCTCCCTCGAGCTTTACAGCATTCTCTGGAGCTCCGAAAGTACGTATGCCCCTTTCGTTAAGATACTTTACCACACCTGTGAAAAGAGGTGCTTCTGTACCGATGAATACGAAATCTATTTTATGCTCCCTGCATTTCTCATACACAGCTACCGGATCGGACGGATTGAGATCGGGCAGATTCGTACAGAATCTCTTGGTCGCAAGGTTTCCAGGTGCGACAAACAGTTCTGACAGATAGCAGCTTTTGCTGAACCACCATGCAACAGCATGGTCTTTGGCTCCAGACCCTAGCAGAAGAACACGCATTCTTAACTCCTTTAGTTAAAACGCTAACACACCGGAAAGTGAAAATCAAAGAAAATCCGAGTTTGAAATGACAAAGTATCAAATGCCAAAGTAAATGCATCACAAGGGAGCAGAGTGCGTGCACTAACTATGACAATAGCCAGGATCCGGGCAGTTGCAGATACTTCGGCAGACTCTGCTAAAATCATAGAAGCCCATGGTCAGCAAATCAGTAG
>CASEGX010000024.1 GCA_949287505.1 uncultured Spirochaetales bacterium
CCGGATTTGAGAATAGTCTGGACGGAGCAAACTTCAAGCCGCCGAGAAAGAATAGTAAGGCTGCAAAACAATGCGCTGATTTGTGTTCCGATACAACCGACGAGGTAAACGCTATGTGTTCCTATCATAGCAACGACACACATAGAGACAGTCGTGTTGCTAGAGAGAGTTAGGAAGAGGTCAAAGCGCTGAGAAGATATCCCAATAGCCTTTGATGAATATGGCACCGATAAGGATCGGGAGAACCCATCTGACATGAATCCTGAGCCAGGAGGGGAATCTGACTCCCTTCCCCTGGTCTGCTTCTGCCTTGAATCTTTCCCAGCCCCAGCCGTGCTTATGGGCACAGAAGAGAACGAAGAGCAGGGATCCAAGCGGCATTATTGTCGATGAAATCAGAAAATCCTCTAAATCCAGTATCTGTGTCCCCTCTCCAAGAGGATGGAAGGACGCGAGGAGATTGTAGCCAAGGATGCAGGGCAGGGAGAGAATGATGATGAGAGCCATGTTCACCAGCGATGCTTTTCTTCTTGACCAGCCATGAGAGTCCATCCAGTATGCGATGATGTTCTCAAATACCGCGATGAGTGTCGTCGCAGCTGCAAATGCCATGAAAAGGAAGAAGAGGGCGCCCCAGATCCTTCCTCCGTTCATCTTCGCAAACACATTCGGCAGTGTCACAAAGAGAAGGCCAGGACCTGAATCTGGATTGACACCATAGGAGAAACATGCAGGGAAGATTATGAGGCCAGCCATGATGGCAACGGATGTGTCCAGTGTTACAATCCTTACAGCTTCTCCGGTAAGTGACTGCTCCTTTCCTATGTATGAGCCGAATATCTCCATTCCTCCCATTCCTATGGAGAGCGTGAAGAATGCCTGGCTCATTGCTGCGAATATTATCTCTGACCATCCGGCTTCTCTTGCTCTGTCGATATCCGGAACAAGATAGAATCTCAGTCCTTCCTCCGCTCCTGGCAGCATGACTGAGTTCAGGACGAGAATCAGCATGATTGCAAAGAGGCCTAGCATCATTATCTTGGATGCCCTCTCCACTCCTTTCTGCAAGCCTCCCATGCAGATTAGAAAGCATATTATTACTGCAGCTGCCATGAAAGCTGTCTGCAGAATGGGACGCGCCTGCATTGCAGAAAAGAAGGCTGCAGCATTTTCTGAGTCAAATGAGCTGAATTTTCCGGAAAGGGCAGAGATGAAGTAGTACAGAAGCCATCCGGTGATGGTTGTGTAGAACATCATCAGAAGATAGTTTCCTGCAATTGCTACCGGACCATAGAGATGCCACTTCGTTCCTTTCGGTTCCAGGATCTTCAGGGCATCTGCTATGTTCTTGCCGGATGCCCTGCCTATGGAGAACTCCATGACCATTACAGGGAGTCCGATAAGGACTAGGCAGATTAGATAGATGAGAACGAAAACAGCTCCGCCGTACTGTCCCGTTATGTATGGGAACCTCCATACATTTCCAAGTCCTATTGCGCATCCTGCGGAGAGCAATATAAAGCCTAGCCTTGATGCAAGTGTTTCCCTCTCCTTCATCTCATTCCTTTTTTTCAGTTCTCGATAGAGTGCTGGAATTTATCCAGATCCTTGTTCGAGCCGGAGAGAACCATGAGCTCATCTTCGTGGAGTATGGTATCTGGACCTATTGAGCCGTTTGCCTTGCCGTCCTTTACGGTGGCTATAAGCGTTATTCCGAAGCGTTCGCGGATCTTTATGTTCTTCACGCTCTGCCCATCCAGTTCCTTCGGTGTTCTGATCTGTATGATGGAGAACTCTTCAGAGAGGGGAAGGATGTCCTCTGCAAGCTTCTCACAGAGCCTGACAGCCGTTCTCTTGCCAATCTCGATCTCAGGGAAGACGACATCCGCACCGATTTTCTTGAGTATCTTGGCGTGATCATCGCTGATTACCTTGCATATTACACGCTTGACACCGAGCTCAAGGGAGTTGAGTGCTGCGAGTATGGAGCTCTCGACATCCTTTCCGATGCCGACGATGACTGTGTCCGCATCCTGGATTCCTGCATCCATTAGCGATTCCCTTGAGATGTCGTTGACAACAAACACCTCTGCATCCGTCTCATACAGTGGCTTCAGACGCTGAGAGTCCTGATCGATTGCTATGACATACTTGCCACGGTCCAGAAGTTCCTCTGCAACTGCAAGCCCGAAGCGGCCTGTTCCGATTATACCGAAAACCTGATTTCCTTCCTTTTTTCTCATTTTTTTATCCTATAATTACTTTTTCTTCGATGTACCTTGCACCCTCAGACCGCTTCCTTGCGAATGCTGAGATTATTGTCATGAAACCGACCCTGCCAAGGAACATCATGATGATAAGAATAATCTTTCCTGCAAATGATACAGTTGGAGTGACCCCCATGGTAAGACCTACTGTAGCATATGCCGATACAACCTCATACAGAAGCTTGTCCGAGGAGAATTCCGGATCCGTGATTGTCAGCAGCAGTGTTGCCGTTGCGACAAGCAGCACGGAGATTATGATGACGAAAAACGCCTTCATGACGGACTCTGAGCTGATTTCTCTCTTGAATGCCTTCGGATTCCTTCCGAGAAGGAGCGAGAATGATGCTTTTATCGCAGTGAAGAACGATGTCGTCTTGACTCCTCCGCCTGTAGATCCAGGGGAGGCTCCGATGAACATCAGTATGATCGTCAGCGCAACTCCTGCCGGAGGAAGCACTGTCTGGTCATATGAAAAGTATCCTGCGGTTCTTGTTGTCACGGACTGGAAGAATGCGTTTTTCCAGTCAACATCCGGCAGGATGATACGGAAAAGAACCGTTCCAGCAGCAATGAGGAAGAACGTCGTTGAGAGAACGATCTTCGTATGCACCGAAATCTTCTTTCTGTTACGTATATGTTCCTCTATGTCATTGTAGAGAATGAATCCCAATCCTCCGAATGCAATGAGGGAGGCAATCGTTATAAGTACCAGAGGATTATCATTCCACATCATAAGGCTTGTCGAGAAAAGATCGAAACCTGCATTGTTGAATGCCGAAACAGAATGGAAAAGCGAGAGATACATTGCTCTTCCTACCGGATAATGCGACGAGAAGACTGTGAAGAGAAGGACAGCCCCGATAAACTCAAATAGCCCTGTTACTATAAGCGCGACTTTCAGTATGCGTCTCGTGCCGACACGGTGGTCTGCTCCCAGAGAATCCCTGAGAAGGCTTCCGCTGAATGCATCGATCCTGCCGCTTGCAAGTCTTATTATGAGAACTGCAACGACAGCATATCCCAGTCCGCCTACCTGTATAAGCAGCATCAGAACAGTTGAACCGAATACCGATAGTGTCTGGGAGATATCCAGCGGGGTAAGACCCGTGACGCAGATTGCCGAAGTAGAGATGAAAAGCGCATCAATGAGCGCAACATCCACCCCATCCTGATGTGAGATCGGCAGGTACAGAAGCAGCGTTCCTATTGCTATAAGCAGCATGAAGCCCAGAGCAAGCTTCAACCCAGGCTGCAGCTTTTTCCTGTTACTCATACCCGTGACTATATCAGATGGCAGGATATCATTAAAGCCTTATCGATAGCTTTCAGGTAGTTTTCCTTGCGTCCTCTCAATCAAGGCCTTAAAATCTGTATATGGTATATCTTGTTGCAGATCTTGGCGCAGGGCGCTGTAATATCGTGAAGGGACACCTTATATCAGGTGGCAGAATCTCAGCAGAAATCGTTCATTCCTTTGAAAACGAACCATTCTGGAAGGATGGCGGTTTCGTCTGGGACCTGGAGAGGCTTTACGGTGAGATAGTCCTTGGTCTGAAGAAGGCAGGGAAGGCTGATTACTTTTCTATTGTCTTCCATGGAGAGGACGGTGTGCTGACAGATGAGAGTGGAAACGTTCTCAGCGCTGCTGTTTGCCGCTCCGATTCAGAAGGGACTCAGCTCGAGTCAAAGCCGGATGATGCATATATCTTCAGACGCACAGGTGTGAGGATAAGGGAAGATGGTCTTCTGTATCAGCTTGAGGCGCTGAAGGAGAGTGGAAGCGATGCACTGGAGAAGGCTTCTTATCTTCTCTCCATTCCTGCTTACCTTTCCTACCGTCTTACTGATGTTATAAAGCACGAATACACATGGGCAGCTGCCACAGGCCTTGTGAATCCTCTGACACGCGAGTGGGACCATGAGATGATTGACAGTCTTGCGCTTCCTGTACATCTCTTCACAGCCCTCTCGGATCCGGGAACGGAAGTCGGCAGAACTACGGAGGAGCTTTCTCAGCGGATAGGATACGCTCCTCTTGTCATCCTTTCTCCTTCTTATGCAGCGGCAGCAGAAGCGCTAGCAGCACCACAAGAGGAAGAAAGCCTTTTCATCATAGCAGACAAGGACCTCACTGTGGGTGTCTCTGATGCCGCTCCTTTATTCACGGAAGAGGCATATAAGGCCGGACTGAGAAGCGAAGGAGGCGGAGGCGGTAGTGTACGCCTTGTGAAGACTGTTCCGGGGCTTGGGGCTCTTATGAAGCTTTCGGAGGAGACAGGTATCTCACTTCGTGTCCTCATCGAGAATGCAAGGCATTCCCGGTGTCCGGGTACCATTGATCTTTCCCACCTTTCTGGAAAGGAATCTGTGCTCAAAGCTGCAGAGGAGGCTGCAGGACAGGAGGTGAGTGCAGAAGAATGCGCGCTGATGATCATCAAGTGTATAGCCGAGGGGGCAGAGGAAGCTGTGGCTAAGCTTTCAGAGCTCACCGGAAGGCATTTTGAGAGCGCTGGCGTTGCAGGGTGCGGCTCTGCATATCCTCTTTTCATGGATTTCCTTGCCATGTGCCTCGGCATTACCATCGTATCCGGGCCAGAGAGCGCCGCAGCTGGGGGAGCTTTTGTGAGCATGATGGTGAGAAGCGGTGAGCTGCAGATTTCCACATCTCCCTGGTTCACCACCCGATATAAACGACGCGATGCATGAATGTTGCTAGTGTGTTATGGCAAGTGGTATAATGGAAGAAGAGGAGGATAGGAAAATGGTAATTACTTTAGGACGTGAATTCGGAAGCGGGGGAAGGGAACTTGGCAGAAGACTTGCAGATCGTCTGCAGATTGCATATTACGATAAGGAGATACTCTCAGAGATTGCAAAGCGCACACAGCTTACAGAGGAGTATGTGCATAATGTTGTCGAGCACCATCCTTATCCTCTCCTCCCTATTACGATAGGGCATAGCCTCTATCCTGACATGACATTCCAGATCCAGCAGTCTGTCTATGTCGAGCAGAGCAATATCATAAAGGAGATGGCAGCTGCCTCAGACTGCGTGATTGTCGGACGCTGTGCGGATTACATTCTCCGGGATATCAAGCCATTCAGGATCTTCGTTTATGCAGATATGGAAAGCAGGATCAGCCGCTGTCATGCAAGGGCGCCGGAAGGTGAGCACCTTAGCGACAAGGAATTAAAGCAGATGATCCAGAAGGTAGATAAGGGCAGGGCGAAGTATTATGAGTTCTATACAGGGGAGAAGTGGGGCGACAAATCATCCTATGATCTCTGCATCAACACCTCGAATGTCGTGATAAAAGAACTTGTTCCGCATCTTGCTGCTTTCCTTTCATAGCAGTTGCCGTTAATAACTCCTTCGTATATAGTTTTGCGGAGGAGTTTATTTATGAACAATGTACGCAGAATCTCAGATGATGTGTTTTATGTAGGCGCCAGTGACAGACGTCTTGCTCTTTTTGAGAATATTTATCCGATTGAGCGTGGTGTGAGCTACAACTCATACGTCGTGCTCGATGAGAAAACAGTCCTTCTTGATACAGCTGATCATTCGGTTTCCAGAGAATTCCTTGAGAATGTGGAAGCAGCTCTCGGTTCCCGTTCCCTTGATTATCTTATCGTCAATCATATGGAGTCTGACCATTGTGCTGTAATTGCTGAGATTGTCCTCCGCTATCCTGATGTGAAGATTGTCGGCAATCAGAAGACAATACAGATGATCCGCCAGTTCTATACATTCTGCATCGATGAGCGTGCACATATCGTGAAGGATGGGGACACGCTTAATACAGGAAAGCATACATTCGCCTTCGTCTTTGCTCCGATGGTTCACTGGCCTGAGGTCATGGTTACATTCGATACCTCAAATGGCTTCCTCTTCTCAGCTGATGCGTTCGGCACATTCGGCGCTCTTCAGGGCAACCTCTTTTCTGATGAGCTTGATTTCGAGCATGAATGGCTTGATGACGCAAGGCGCTATTACATCAACATCGTAGGTAAGTATGGCGTACAGGTGATGAATACCCTCAAGAAGGCTGCAGCTCTTCCGATAAAGATGATCCTTCCTCTTCACGGACCGGTATGGAGGGAGAATATTGAATGGTTCATCTCCAAGTATCAGACTTGGGCATCATATGTTCCAGAAGAGAAGGGTGTGCTTGTTGTCTACTCTTCAATCTATGGTAATACTGCAAATGCAGTAGACCTTCTTGCTTCCATGACGGCAGAGAAGGGCGTGAAGAACATCCATGTATACGATGCTTCCAAAACAGATGTCTCCGTGCTTGTTTCTGAGTGTTTCAG
>CASEGX010000025.1 GCA_949287505.1 uncultured Spirochaetales bacterium
AAATCCTTCGTAGTTGTTATGAAGAAGGATGCTTTGACTGCATCTGCGCTCTTCAGAAGCGGTTTGTGGAGTATTGTTCCGCCTTCAAGCGTCACTGCATCCCATCCGGCGGTTCTCGCGCCTTTTATCTGATTTGCAAGCGAGCCTGTGAGCACTACAAAGTCCGGAGAGAGATCTGCCGTGGATGCAAGGATCCTCGAAATATCCGCATCGCTGATTTCCTCCTCCCCAAGAGGAAGGAAGAGAATCTGGAATGTGTTGATTCCGTTTTCTGCAGTGGCATTTGTCCTGAGCGGCGTATAGATATGAGGGAATGTGATTTCCGTGATGTCCTCCGGATACTCATTCACCTCCGCATTGCGCTTCATCGCGGCTCTATGCTCCGCTTCCTTCTTTGCATTCTCGATAGCTTCCTGCGTCTTTTCCTTATTCTCTTCCTGAATGATTCTGTACCGGGTTTCCGGTTTCCCTGTGTTCTCAGGAACGACAATGGATGCGTATCCATCGCTTATCGTATATGAAGCGCATGATACCAGAACCGAAATGATGAGAATCGCTGTCAGTGCCTTTCTTATCATAGATGAAGCTTCTCTCCGTATTCCTTTGCCTCATCGCCTGAATAAGCTTCCTTGCTGAATACAGGGGTTTTCCCATCTCCGCTGTATCTCGGAATCACATGTATATGAAGATGCGGCACCTCCTGACCGGAAGCAGGGCTGTTGTTGATCATTATGTTGGTTCCATCTGCTCCGAGAACTTCTCGCTGCTTTGCGTCGATTCTTCTTGCAATCGCCATCATATGCGAAAGCGTCTCAAGCGGAGCATCCGTGAATGTCGGATAGCATTTTTTCGATATAACGAGAGCGTGTCCCTTGTTTACAGGACTTATGTCTAATATTGCGATGCACTCCGAGTCTTCCCAGAGCTTAACCGATGGTATTTCGCCAGCTATTATCTTTTCGAATACAGTTGCCATATCCGGATAGTATCACCAGATAGGCGCGAGGGGAAGAAGAAACAAGCATGCTCATGGAATTAACATGGATATAATCATTCTCTGCCATGAAATAGAGCAAACAGATTATGTATTGCACAAAGCGCCAGAAATCTCTATTATGCCAATTTGGTGGCATGAAAGCGAGAAAGCCGCTATGCCTTGAATATAAAAAAGAATAATTATTTGAGAGGTTATCGATATGGCACACGACTTACTGGGCATGAGGAATATCGGAATCAGCGCCCACATCGACTCAGGAAAGACAACTCTTTCTGAACGCATCCTCTATTTCTGCAATAAGATCCATGCTATCCACGAGGTTCGTGGAAAAGATGGTGTCGGAGCAACAATGGACTCAATGGAGCTCGAGAGAGAAAGAGGAATCACGATTGCATCCGCAGCTACAAACGTAGAATGGAAGGGACACGAGATCAATATCATCGATACCCCGGGACACGTTGACTTCACAATCGAAGTCGAGCGTTCTCTCCGCGTTCTCGATGGCGCAATCCTCGTTCTCTGCTCCGTAGGTGGTGTTCAGTCTCAGTCGATTACTGTTGACCGCCAGATGAAGAGATACCATGTTCCCCGCATTGCATTCGTAAACAAGTGCGATAGAACAGGTGCTAATCCTTATAGGGTAAAGGACCAGCTTATCGAGAAGCTCGGTCTTAACGCTGTTCTCATGCAGATTCCTATCGGACTTGAGGACAGACTCCAGGGTGTTGTCGACCTTATTGAGATGAAGGCAATCTACTTCGATTCAGGAGCTGATGGTCTTCAGGAGAGAATCGAGGAGATCCCAGAGGAGCTCATGGCTGAGGCAAAGGCAAAGAGAGAAGAGCTTCTCGATGCAGCTTCTATGTTCTCAGATGAACTTATGGAGGCAATTCTTGAGGATTCCGTGACACCGGATCTCATCAGAGCAGCTGTAAGAAAGGGAACTATCGGACTTCAGCTCTGCCCTGTATTCATGGGTTCTGCATACAAGAACAAGGGTATCCAGCCGCTTCTTGATGGCGTTGTATCATATCTTCCTAACCCGACAGAAGTTGAGAACAAGGCTCTCGACCTCGATAACAACGAGAAGGAAGTTGTCCTTGAATCCAAGGAAGATGCAAAGCCGGTTATCCTTGCATTCAAGCTCGAGGATGGTCAGTTCGGTCAGCTTACATACATCAGAATCTATCAGGGAAAGATCAAGAAGGGTGATACTCTCCTCAACACAAGAACGAAGAAGAGATTCAATGTCGGAAGACTTGTAAAGATGCACG
>CASEGX010000026.1 GCA_949287505.1 uncultured Spirochaetales bacterium
GTCAACGACCTTCAGGACAAGCCTGAAGGCTTGGACGTGAGTGTTTTATCCACAGGCTCCGTTTCCGGTTTACCTATGGCACTCCATCCACTTACGGGGTGACCCGAAGGCTCCCCTGGCTGATTGACTGCAGCCTGCCCGGATTGCTGGACCCGGGTGATGTAGTTGTCGCGGATGTTGATGGCGGCATTTACGTCTGCATGCATGATGCTTCCACAATGCCTGCATACGTATCTGTTCCCCTTCCTTGAAGCCTTGTCTATCGTCTTGCACACCGAGCACTTCTGGCTCGTATAACGTGCATCCACAAATTCCACCCTTATGCCGTTCCTCTTACACTTGTATGAAAGCTTCTCTTCAAGGTCGGAGTATGACCAATTAGATAGCCATTTCCTCATGATCTTATTGCTCTTTCCCCTGAGCCTCAGCATGTTCATGGATGACAAATCTTCAAGGACATATACGGATACATTCTCATCAGTATTGGCAAGCTTTTTGGAAATGCAGTGGTTCTGGTCATGAACAAACCTCTTCTCGCAGCCGGAGATGGAGACGAGTCTCCTCTTCGCACTGCGGGTGCCTTTCTTCTGCAGCTCAGAGCGCACATGGTTGTATTTCCTCTTAACCCGCCTTACATCCTCTGCTCCATAGTGAATTCCGTCTGAAGTTGTAACAATGTTGTAGACACCTCTGTCCAGTCCCACTATCTTCCCATCATTTTTCTCTTCAATTACAGGATCAGGACATTCGTAGATGAGATTGACGAATACTCTTCTTTTCCTGTCTATCCCTATGTTCGCTCCCTTGAACTTCCAGCCCTCCGACGGAGAGTATCTTTCTGTAAAGAACTCAGGGATTGAGATGATTGTCTTTACCCTTTTGTCACAGGTGCTGAATGTGAGCTGGCTGCCTCTGAGCGTGATGGTGCGCACATCATAGCGCATCGTGCACTTCTCCCTCATCGATGGCCTTTTCATTCTTTCAGCTTTCTTCAGCTTCTTCTGCTTGAGCTTCGTCCTCTTCACATTCCAGTTCTTGACGGCTTCCACTGCGACATCCCTTGCACATTGTATGAGTCCTGTAGGAAGAGACGGACATTCTTCCTTTATCGTCTCATATTGGACCTTGTGAAGGAATCTCTTGGATGTGCTGTTGTTGTCGATGAGGCACTCTGTTGACATGTTGAAGGCCCTTGCATACTGCTTGCTTGTCTCCGCCACGGCAGAGACTTCCTTATCAGACAGCCTGGGGAAGACAGTGATTGACCTTCGCATACAACAATCATACCGTGTTTTATAGGATACAATATGAGAAACAATAACAATTCGGTCTCGACACTGCAGTATCATATCGTATGGTGTACGAAGTACAGGCATCCTGTGCTCACCGGAGCGGTTGAGGTGGAGACGAAAACCATACTGGCACAGACCTGTACAGAGTATGGCTGGACACTCAAGGCTATAGAGGTCATGCCCGAGCATGTCCACATCTTTCTCGAGGCATCTCCTGATGAGGCGCCCTCTTCAATAGCACGTACTCTGAAATCAATCTCTGCGGTACACATCTTCACATCCTTTCCGAAGTTGAAAGAACGCAAGTTCTGGGGATCAGGCCTATGGTCTCGTGGATGTTATTACGGAAGTGCCGGGGCAATCACAGAGGAAAGCGTGAAAAAGTACATAGAGAACCAGAAGTCGAACATCGGAGGTACCGAATGATGGAATGCCCTGCATGCAGCAAAGAGATGATCAAGGGAACAGTCATTTCATCGGGAAGCATGCCTTTCAGCACAAATGCAATGTTCAAATCTGAATCTAACACAGAAGATGGAAGATTCTGCTTAATGCCTGAAAAGAAAGCTGAAGCCTATTATTGTACGGATTGTAACAAGGTGATTGCTTTCTACAAAACGAAGTAGCTTTGCCTCATTCATCCGGCAAGACAAGCATGCAGGTTTTCTTGCGGCACACTTTATAAAGATTCTTGATCATACTCACTAATAAACCAAGATAA
>CASEGX010000027.1 GCA_949287505.1 uncultured Spirochaetales bacterium
CATACAAATGATGATATCCTATCCGGGAATTAATTCAAAACGAAAGTTGCGGATTGTGTCATAAAAGACACCTGAATGGGAAAATGTCATCACGGATCTGCTATAATACAAGCATGGATGGCACATTCTGGCATCGTGTAGATCTGCTCCGTAAAGGAAAGTCCCTCAGAAAGCTCTGTGCTGATGCAGGGCTGAATTACCATACAGTCATGGATCAGCGATACAGGAAACGCGCTCCCTCAGCAGAGGATGCCATGAAAATCGCGAGGGCCCTGAATGTACAGGCAGAATCTCTGTTTCCCTGCAGCAGCACGCCAGCAGGAAGAAAGGAACGGATCATACAGAAACTCATACATGCGGATGAAGAGGACATCATCCTGATAGAAAAGATATTCGGAATCCATGTAGACAATACCTATCCTGCCGAATAGAATCATAGCCAGTGCCCCCATAGCATAATGGATAGTGCATTCCCCTCCGGAGGGAAGGATGGCGGTTCGATTCCGCCTGAGGGTAACTATCATGAAGGAGGGAATGCTAAATGAGAGACAGGCTTCAGATTGCGATACTGATTCTCCAGATCATCAACTGCATGCTTCTCATAACATTGCTTCTGGAGTAGCTATGGAAACGGGGAAAGCAACTGAAAAAAGAGGCGGAGCACGTGCCACGCAGGAAGGCCTAAAGGCATAAAAATCCCTTACAAGACGATTCCCATGAGACTTCCTGAAGAATACGTAGACAAGCTTCACATAGCTGCAGAAAAGAGCGGCCTTTCCATCAATGGCTTCATAAAGAAAGCCATAGACGAAATGCTTGTAGATTCCACTGAAGACACTATATAATCACTTGTGGCACTGCCATTGATGGTAGGCGGCTGATCTCCTGTATTCGGTTATCGGATGTCGGGAGGCGTTGCTCTCCTGACTCTTCGGCAACGTTGATGAAGGAGGCGCTTATGACGGATTTCGAATTGCTGTCGCTGGTGGTTTCAATCATCAGCTTAGTGATAATTGTCCTGAAAAAGTAAGGCCGCCCATGATCTTGCACATCTGGACGGTCTTGTAGTCTAAGATTGTGAGGTCAGCCGTCTATCGGCAGTGCCTCTTTCTGATTTAAGGTTAGCCAAGTTTGCAAAGAAAACCATCAGCCCTCGCCTGAAAATTTTGCCTCAAAGATATGAATCCCAGAATTTTATGTGTGCGTACTTAAACCATATCGGGGTATTTTAAGCAAGAGACAACTCCTTCCTTTGCGGAAACCAGAACTTCGTTTAAAAAGAACTCCCACCACATGGCGCAGAAAAGAAAGGAGTCAAATATGGATTCGGATACAAGGAAGTCAATCATAATCATCGCTCAATCGATAACGATTCTCGTGCTCACGATAATGGTCGTATGCCTGACATTCTGAGGAGGAAGCAATGGAAGACGCGCAAGAAGGAAGGCTGGGGAGGAAAGTCCCCTCCGCTGGAAGACCTAAAGGCATAAAAATCCCCTACAAGACGATTTCCATGAGACTTCCTGAAGAATACGTAGACAAACTTCACATAGCTGCGGAAAAGAGCGGCCTTTCCATCAATGGTTTCATGAAGAAAGCCATTGATTCAGAACTTGAGAGGACTTCAGAAAACAACGCATAATCACTCGTGCAATGACTCTGATATGGACTTTATAGGATAGTATCTGCCCATATCAATGAGCTATCTCAGAAAGACTCCTGTGCCTTCTGTGCATCGATTCGCCATTTGCCCATCGCCTGTAGTAATGTACGAAGCAGACCATGTGGGCAGCGAATGTGACAGCCCATGAGACAGGATATGACATATAGAGAGTGAAAATTGTCCTGTCGAGCTGGAAGATCGTGCAGACCCACAGGATCCTGAGGCCGCAGGCTCCTGCAAGAGACACAAGC
>CASEGX010000028.1 GCA_949287505.1 uncultured Spirochaetales bacterium
AGGATTCAGAAAAGTGGCTGATGCCATGTGCGACCAGGGATACTGAGGCGTATCAATCTGTTTTTCGGATATAATATGTCTGATTTCCTTATTTGAGGGATGACTCGTCAGGTAATATATTTTATCTGTACCTTTTTCAGGAGGAAAACATGAACAAGAGAATCATTGCAATCCTTCTTGCTCTGGTTATCGTGCCGGCAACGCTTGCTGCAGCTCCTTTTCTGCAGCTTGGACCGCTTGTTTCTTATAATCGCACCGTAGTTGAATTTGAGGATAAGGATGCCTGGGATATCAATAATTTCTCATTCGGAGCAGATCTCCGTATTAATCCTCTCAAGCACATGAGCATTGATGTTCCTGTAACTCTCGGTTTCGGATCCGGTGGGGCAGTGAGCCTTGCTACGATTCCGACCCTCAATGTGAATATTCCGGTGGGAAGCATTGCCGACATTGCCATAGGTGCTGGAACACAGTTCGATTTCCAGTACACGGGAAAGGATGGTAAGGACTGGACTATGAATGGTCTTCCGATGGATGACGCTGGTGATGCATTCCAGCATTCAAAGCTTGTGTACAGGCTTGGAGTGACATTCAACCTTGCATTCCTCAGCATTGGAGCCAATGCGCTCATCCCTGGGTCTGCCGGTTTCGGCGATGGGGATTTCGGCGGGATCTTCAATCCTATGTGGGAATCTACAAGAGTCTCTGTCGTGGCTCTTTTCAATCTCTTCTGAAAAACGGACTCTCCTCCTGCCTGGCAGAAATGCCAGGTTTTTTGTTCTTGACTGGATGCAAATTTGTGTGGTATAAATAAGTTAGCCATAGCTAACCAAAGTCATTCAAAGGTAATGCATCCGGCTGGGTTTCCCCGTTCTGCAGTTTTCCGGTATATTGGGCAGAATCCGTCGAGGAGCCGGTCATTATCCTTCCTCGTTTTTCATCTGAACTATATATAGCTAAGGTTGTATTCTCTTCAATCTTGCGATATTCTATGTAATTGGCTAATACCCTCATAATTGGTTATGGCTGTGGCAATGCCACATGAAATATTTAGGAGTGTTGAAATGGCAGACAAGAAAATGGTTACCATTGATGGAAACACCGCTGCTGCGCATATAGCATATGCCTTCAGTGATGTAGCCGCTATTTACCCGATTACTCCGTCCTCCCCAATGGGCGAGTATGCAGAGCAGTGGTCATCTACTGGCCGCGAGAACCTCTGGGGCAAGAAAGTAGACATCATGGAGATGCAGTCAGAGGCAGGTGCTGCTGGTGCTGTTCATGGTGCTCTTGCAGCAGGTGCGCTTACAACTACATTCACGGCATCACAGGGTCTTCTCCTTATGATTCCGAACATGTACAAGATCGCAGGTGAGATGATTCCAACGGTCTTCCATGTCTCAGCAAGATCGCTTGCAGCTCAGTCTCTTTCAATCTTTGGCGATCACTCCGATGTCATGGCATGCCGCAACACAGGATTCGCAATGACTTGTGCTTCCAGCATCCAGGAAACAATGGATATGGCACTTGTCGCTCATCTTGCAACTCTTGAGTCGCAGGTTCCGTTCCTTGCTTTCTTCGATGGATTCAGAACATCTCATGAGATCCAGAAGGTTGAGGAAATCTCCTATGATGACATCCGCACTCTCGTAGACGAGAAGTACATCGAGCGTTTCCGCGCACGTGCACAGCGCCCAGAGAAGCCAATGACAAAGGTCGCTGCACAGAACGAGGATGTCTACTTCCAGGGAAGAGAGACAGTAAATCCTTACTATGATGCAGTTCCTGGCATCGTCCAGAAGTATATGGACAAGGTTGCTGGTCTCACAGGCAGACAGTATCATCTCTTCGACTATGTAGGTGCTCCAGATGCAACAGATGTGATCATCATCATGGGATCTGCAGCAGATACATTCGAGTGGGTAGTTGATTATATCAACAAGAAGGGTGGCAAGGTTGGTCTTGTCAAGGTAAGGCTTTACAGACCATTCTCCGCAAAGGATTTCGTTGCTTGCATTCCTGCTTCAGCAAAGAGAATCGCTGTCATGGACAGAACAAAGGAGCCAGGAGCTCTCGGAGAGCCACTTTACGAAGATGTCGTGACAGCTCTTGCACAGCAGGGCAGAACAGGCATGAAGATCATCGGAGGACGCTACGGACTTTCCTCCAAGGACTTCACACCAACCCATGCAAAGGCTGTATTCGATTTCCTCGCACGCGACGATGCATGGCATGATTTCACAGTCGGTATCAATGATGATGTGACAGGACGCTCCATTCCAGTTGGAGAGAAGATCGATGTTACACCAGAGGGTGTTGTTTCCTGTATGTTCTGGGGACTTGGTTCCGATGGTACAGTCGGTGCAAACAAGAACTCCATCAAGATTATCGGTGACAATACTGATATGAACGCACAGGCATATTTTGCATATGACTCGAAGAAGTCCGGCGGTATCACGATTTCCCACCTCAGATTCGGTAAGGGCAAGCTTGATATGCCATGGCTTATAGATCATGCAGATTTCGTTGCCTGCCATAACCCGGCTTATATCGGCCGCTATGATATGCTCTCAGCTCTCAAGGAGAATGGTGTATTCCTTCTCAACAGCCAGATTCCTTCCGATGAGGTATTCGAGCACCTCACAAGGGATATGCAGGAGCAGATCATCAACAAGCATATTCACTTCTACAACATCGATGCTCTTGATATCGCAAGAAGCGTAGGTCTCGGATCAAGAATCAACACTGTCATGCAGGCTGCATTCTTCAAGATTGCTAACGTTCTTCCTGAGACAGAGGCTATCGAGCTGATCAAGAAGTACATCAAGAAGACATTCCTCAAGAAGGGAGAGGAGATCGTCAACAAGAACTGGGCAGCTGTAGATGCAGCTTCTGCAGCACTTGTAGAGGTCAAGGTTCCTGAGACTATCACAAAGAGCTATGAGCCTAAGAGACTTATCCCAGACGATGCAGATGATTTCACAAAGAATGTCATTGAGCGCATCATGCACCTTGAAGGAAACGACATTCCTGTTTCCCAGATGTCTTTTGATGGCAAGCTTCCTACAGGCACAGCAAAGCTTGAGAAGAGAGGCGTAGCAGCTTATGTTCCTCACTGGGACAGCACAAAGTGTATTCAGTGTAACCAGTGTGTCCAGTCCTGTCCGCACGCAGCTATCCGCGCTAAGCAGATTACTCCAGAGGACATGGAGAAGGCACCAGCTACATTCCACGCTATCAAGTCCAACACAAAGAATGACAGGGGACTTCTCTTCAAGATCCAGGTCTACACAGAAGACTGTCAGGGTTGTGGCGTCTGTGTTGAGGCATGTCCTGCAAAGGAGAAGGCTCTTGAGCTCAAGCCGATTGCAGAAGAGAGAGCAAACGGAGAAGTTGAGAACTTCACATTCTTCGAGAGCCTCACATATGACAACCTCGATGGCCTTAACATGGGAACAGTAAAGGGACTCCAGTTCAAGCAGCCGCTTTTCGAGTTCTCCGGTGCATGTGCAGGTTGTGGTGAGACACCATATGTAAAGATGCTTTCACAGATCTGTGGAGAGAGAGCAGTGATTGCTAATGCAACTGGCTGTTCTTCAATCTACTCCGGTACATTCCCGACAATCCCATATACAAAGAGGGCTGACGGAAGAGGACCGGCATGGGGCAACTCACTTTTCGAGGATAACGCAGAGTACGGACTCGGTATGCGCCTTGCTGTCGATTCCAACAGGAACCTTCTCAGAATGAAGTGTGATGAGCTTATCGCAGCAGGATGCTCTGGAGAGCTCAAGGCAGCTATCGAGAAGTGCTATTCACTCTGGGAGGATACTACAGAGGCTTCTATCACAGCACAGAAGGAAGTTCAGAAGGTTCTTGCTTCCGAGAAGGCTGCAAATGCAGAGGCACAGGTTCTCCTCGACAAGATCGTAGAGCTTCAGGATTACTTCTCAGAGAAGGATGTCATCATCATCGGTGGTGATGGATGGGCTTATGATATCGGATTCGGTGGTGTTGACCATGTTGTTGCTTCCGGCAAGAACGTTACAATCCTCGTTCTCGATACAGAGGTTTACTCCAACACAGGTGGACAGGCATCAAAGTCAACACCTATGGCAGCTGTTGCTAAGTTCGCTAACGCTGGTAAGAAGGTTGGCAAGAAGAACATGGGCTTCATGATGATGAGCTACGGCCACGCATATGTTGCTTCCATCGCACTTGGATACAACAGACTCCAGGCTCAGAAGGCACTTCAGGAAGCTGTCTCATATCAGGGACCATCAATCGTCTTCTGCTATGCACCATGTATCAACCATGGTATCAACATGAGATATTCCCAGGTTGAGGCTAAGAAGGCTGTTGAGGCAGGATACTGGCCGCTTTACCGCTTCGATCCACGTCTTGAAGCTGGTAAGAGATTCATCTGGGAGACCAAGCCGGCAACAGCAGATTACCAGGAGTTCATCAAGGGTGAGACAAGATATGCTTCACTTTACAAGACGAACCCTGAGCATGCTGATGCACTCTTCGCTGCAGCTGCTGAGGATGCAAAGGAAAGACTTGCATTCTATCAGAGATGTGGTGAAGTTCTCGGCGAGACAATCTAAGGGATTCTCTGAAAACGAAAGGAAGGCAGTCTTCGGGCTGCCTTTCTTCTTTAAGGAATGAGCCGTTTTTCTGAGGCCTCATATTCCCCTTTTCCAGCAATTATCCGGATTGTGAAAAAGAAAACAACAGAGGAAATGGTATAATATACGCATGCGTATGATGCGCGTGCATCTGCTGAAGGATTGTATGACTGTTGTTATTGCTCTTGATAAAAAGAATGGCTATACGCTTTTTGGAAAGCGTCTGTCTCAGGACCGGATTGTTGCAAAGGATATTCTTTCTTCTTTTCCTCTCATCTATATGTCTGAATACTCTGCCAGTCAGTTTGATGACAAGAGCAGAATAGTATTCCCGATACCGGATAATCTTCCTTCGGATGCTGTCGTATTCCTTGAAACTGAAGATATTCCTTCAGATGCTGAACATCTGGTTGTATACCGCTGGGATAAGCAATATCCATCGGACAGAAAATACAATCCTGCAAAATTCTTCTGGTATAAGAAGCATTCAGAGGAATTCAAAGGCTATTCACATGAGAAAATCGTAAAGGAGTTTTATGAGAAATGAGAAAACGGTTGCTTGCTTTGTTTATTACTTTGGTCCTTGCTCTTACATCCTGTGATTTCCTTCAGACGCTATTCCCTGAAGATAATCCTGATGTAGCAACAGGGGATGAAGCATTTCTCGAACATGATGATATAATCTCGACACCGCTGGATGATGATCTGGCATTCGTAGAATACAATGGCAATGAGCCAAGGTTCAGTGAAGAAGACTGGAGGGATGGAAAACATTATATTGCTCTTTCAGACCTTGATAGCCTGGGAAGGGTCGGTGTCGTGCAGGGACTGTTTGATGCTGAGAGCTTCCCAGATGGTGAAAGAGGGGATATCGACTCGGTATATCCTACAGGATTTGATGGAAACAATAATGAATATCCGTTTGTTTCGGCAAATTACATTTACAACAGATGCCACATGCTTGGTCATCAGTTCTCTGGACTGAATGATGATGAGAGGAATCTGCTGACAGGGACGAGGTTCTTCAATATGGAGGGAAACCTGCCATTTGAGAATATAGTGACGGACCATATGGAAGAATTCGATGGAAATGAGAAGCCGCTGCATCATGTTCTTATAAGAGTCACACCGGATTTCCATGAAGATAATCTTGTAGTGCATGGTGAGATATATGAAGCGGACTGTCTTGAGTGTGATGACATAGATTTCGCGGTCTACATGTTCAATAAGCAACCAGGTGTTACTATAGACTACAGAACAGGGGAGAACTGGGCAAACAGTGATGAAGCACCTGTTGACCCGTCAACACTGCCTGGGGCCACAGACTATGTGTATAGCCGTGAAAGTGATAAATTCCATCTTCCTTCCTGCAGATATGCAGAGTCCATGAAGGAAGAGAACCGGATTGATATCAAGGCTCCGCGAGATTACATGATAGATGTTCTGTTGCTCGATCCATGTGGAACATGCAAACCATGAGAAATTGACTCAATTTGTTTTGCATACGGGCTTTTTGACATTATATTATCTATATATGAGTCGTATACATGCAGACATCGATACATTCTATGGGGAGTTTCCTGCCGGTTTTGAGTTTACCATCAATGGTGATGATATAACCGGTACATATTCTTTTATAGGATATGAAGGGACCTTTCATGGAGTGATGACAGGTGAGGATACATTCTCTGTCGGTGGTGTTGTCGACTCATATGTAGGTCCCATCGAATTCTCGATATCCGGCCAATATGATGGCAAGGTTGTCACTGGAGAGGGTGTCACTGCAAATAAAGGGCACTTCAAAGTAAGGGGGATTCCCATTGGAGAACTTTGAGATTTTCGTCAGATCTCCATTCGGCAAGTACAGAGGGAACCTGTCTTTCTCCAGGAACAATGACAGAATTGACGGGACCATGAGCTTCATGTATTTCTCTTCAGATTTCTCCGGAGCCGCTTCAGGAAACTCGATTTCATTCACAGGCTGCATGGAGACTCCTATCGGAAAAATAGATTATGATGCCCGTGCATTTGTCTCTGATGGCAGTATTTCAGGTTCTGCAGAGACCCGTCTCGGGACTATTGCATTCTCCTCAAAAGAGGGGAAATAGCGAAAAAAAACACTGTTTCTCGAAAAAATCCTATATGTACGGCAATTGAAAGCGGGTAGAAACTCATATCAAGAGGTAAATCTATACGCAGGTTTTGCCTGCTTTAGGAGGTCTTAATGAAAAAGATAGCAGTAGCCATCCTTCTTGTGGCAGTAGTCTGCACATCGCTTTTCGCACAGGGCGGAGCTGAGGCAACCGTCGTGACAAATGCTCAGAAGCCAGTTGTTTTCTTCAACAGACAGCCATCCGATCCTGTCACTGGCGAAATTGATATGGAAGTCATGAACTGGAATGATAAGACATACTATGTTGGATTCGATGCAGCCGGTGGTGGTGCAGTCCAGGGACAGCTTATTGTTGACTTCCTCGCATCTGCAGATCCTGCAGTCGTTGACCGCAATGGTGATGGTGTCATCGGCTATGTTCTCTGCATCGGAGATGTCGGACACAATGACTCCAAGGCAAGAACACAGGGTGTAAGAGAAGCTCTTGGAACATGGGCAGGCTCAACGGACCCAGGAGTTGCACAGGAAGGTTCTGCAAATGTTGGTGGAACGGTGATGCCTGTTGTCGAGCTTGATTCCCGTGCTATGACAGGAACAGATGGAACAACATGGAATGCAAATGCTGCAACAGATGCCATGGGCGGCTGGGCAACAAGACTTGGTGATCAGATTGACCTTGTCATCTCCAATAACGATGGTATGGCAATGGGATGTCTCCAGGCTTCCAACTATCCGGCAGGTGTTCCAATCTTCGGATACGATGCAAATGCTGATGCAATTGAGGCTATCGGAGCGGGAACACTCACAGGAACTGTATCCCAGAACGTCGATGCACAGGCAACAGCAACGCTGCAGGTTATCAGAAACCTTCTCGATGGACTTACAGGCGATGCAGTCGTAACAGCTGGTATCACAGAGCCTGATCAGTATGGAAACAAGATTTCCGCTTCTGTTGATTATGTTCCAGAGACAAAGGCTCTCCTTGCTCAGAACACTGGTGTAAATTCATCCAACTGGACAGAGTACCAGGCTGGTGCAAGAGATGCTGGAATCAAGCAGACAGAAGCTCCTGAGAAGAGAGTTCTCCTTACAATCTATAACTCCGGAGATAACTTCCTTTCATCTTCTTACATTCCTGCTCTGCAGTATTATGCTCCTCTCCTCAACATCGATCTCACAATCGTACAGGGAGATGGACAGAACGAATCCTCTTGTCTTGACAGGTTCATGAACCTCAACAGCTATGATGCATACGCAATCAACATGGTCAGAACCAACTCTGGAAGAGACTATCTGGATAGACTTCAGTATTAAGTTTATTGAAATCATGGTGGCGGGCATCTTGTCCGCTGCCATCGCCTGATGCGCAGTTTGGAAGGATAAAATGAGTGGGAAAACTGTACTTGAGATAAAGAATCTATCCAAATCCTTTGCCAAGAACAGAGTCCTTGATGGCATTAATCTCACAGTGGAGGAAGGAACTGTATGCGGTCTCATGGGAGAGAACGGTGCAGGAAAATCCACTATGATGAAATGCCTTTTTGGTATTTATGCAAAGGATGAAGGACAGATTTCCCTTTTCGGGCATCCGATAGATTTCAAGAATCCGAAGGATGCACTTGAGAATGGTGTTGCTATGGTGCACCAGGAACTTCAGCAGTGCCTGGACCGCACGGTTATGGATAATCTTTTCCTTGGCCGCTATCCGACGAAGGGCGGAATAGTTGATGAGGCCAGGATGCTTCGCGAGAGCAATAATCTGTTTGCCAGGCTGAAGATGAATGTCAACCCGAAGACAGTCATGAGGACAATGTCTGTCTCCCAGAGGCAGATGGTGGAGATTGCTAAGGCTGTCAGTTACGATGCCAAGCTTATTGTTCTTGACGAACCTACAAGCTCTCTTACAGAAAGAGAGGTCAAGAAACTTTTCTCAATAGTGGATGATCTGAGGAAACAGGGAGTTTCCTTTGTATATATTTCTCATAAGATGGATGAGATTTTCGAGATATGTGATGATGTCGCAGTCCTCAGGGATGGCAAGATGATCTTCAAGAAACATGTCTCGGATACGAACATGAACGAGCTGATTGCCGCAATGGTCGGCCGTTCTCTGGATAAACGCTTCCCGGATGTTGATAACACCCCTGGAGAAGAGTATCTGGTCGTGAGCAACCTGAAGACGAAGTTCGCTCCGGTCCTGCATGATATTTCCTTCTCTGTCAGAAAAGGTGAGATATTCGGACTCTATGGACTTGTCGGTGCAGGAAGGAGCGAGCTGCTTGAGGCTCTGTTCGGAATCAGGACAATTGCAAGCGGTGAAGTGTCTGTGAATGGCAGGAAGCTCCGTTTCCATTCCTCAAAAGATGCCATGGAGCATTCGTTTGCCCTTGTCACGGAAGAGCGCAAGCTCAACGGTATGTTCGGCAAGGATTCCATCAAATTCAATACGACCATCACTAATCTCGAAGCTTACAAGACAATGCATCTTCTCGATAACAAGAAGATGTATGAGGCTACGAACAGGGAGATTGCGGTGATGAACACCAAGTGTGTATCCCCGGATGAGCTCATCACGGCTTTGTCGGGAGGAAACCAGCAGAAGGTCATCATTGGAAAGTGGATGGAAAGAGCCCCTGATGTGTTCCTGATGGATGAGCCGACGAGAGGTATCGATGTCGGTGCGAAATATGAGATCTATCAGTTGATCATCCGCATGGCTAAGGAAGGAAAGACCATAGTCGTGGTTTCTTCTGAAATGCCGGAGATCCTTGGCATCACGAACAGAATCGCAGTCATGAGCAATCATAGGCTTGCAGGAATCGTGAATACCAGGGAAACGAATCAGGAAGAGCTTCTCAGGCTCTCTGCAAAGTATCTGTAAGGAGAGGAAATATGGCTGAAAACAAGGAAATCATAACCCTTGAAGAAAATAAGAAAGTCCAGGAATACTCTGAGAAGCTTCGTTCTCTCAGGGAAAACGGTGTCACTAAGATAAATGACTGCAAAATTGAGATTGCATCCATTAAAAAAAACAAGCTTCTGGACGAAGGGGAGAGAGCGAAACGCATTCAGGCTCTCAATGCGGAAATTACCAAGGCAAAGGAAGTTGAGGCAAGGAACAAAGCTGAGATAGCCGCTCTGTCCAGGGAAGCTGTAAGGTATGTGAACACGGTCTCTAAGGATATAGAGGCTGCTGTGAATGCAAAGCAGAACAAGAGGATGGCAGGGGCAAAGAGCTTCTATGAGAAGGAAGTTGCCCAGATAAAGACTGAAGCTGATGCAAGGGAAGCAGAGATAAAATCAAAGCTTTCAGGAGGTGACCCTCAGCTTCTTAAAAGCGAGATTGAGATCTGCAAGTATGAGCTCAAGAGCGCCCTCTATGATTCAAAGTCAAGATACAAGGATCAGCTCGATAAAGCAAAGGCTGCCAAGCATCAGGCATTTGTCGATCATATCCAGAAAAACAGGGAGCTGAGAAACGGCAAATCCGCATTCGGAGAGGATGTGAAGATGAAGTGGAAGAATTTCGTGAGGAATTTCACTCCGTCGTCATTCTTCCTCGCAAACGGTCTTTACATTGCGATTGTCATCTTCTTCATCGTCTGTATCATCGCAGCTCCTCTCATGGGCTCTGGAAATCTTCTCTCGCTTCCCAATATCCTCACGATTCTCGAGCAGGCATCGACAAGAATGTTCTATGCCCTTGGTGTCGCAGGTCTGATACTTCTTGCTGGAACAGACCTTTCTATTGGAAGAATGGTCGCTCTGGGTTCTGTCACGACAGGACTTATCCTTCATCCGGGTATGAATATTGTCTCCCTTTTCGGCATGCCTACCTGGGATTTCTCATCAATACCGATGGGTGGAAGGGTCCTGATGGCTCTGCTTCTGGCTGTGGTTCTTTGTGTCTTCTTCAGTGCGGTGGCAGGTTTCTTCACAGCACGTTTCAAGATGCATCCGTTCATTTCAACAATGGCTAACCAGCTCATCATTTACGGTATGCTCTTCTACGGAACATCCGGTACCCCTGTAGGATCCATAGACAGCGGAATCAGGAGCCTTATCGGAGGACGCTGGACACTTGGAGTTCTTAATGGCCAGCTCATAACATTCCCCAAGCTCATCATTCCTGCAGTCATCGCAATCATCATCGCATGGCTTATCTGGAACAAGACCACGTTCGGCAAGAACATGTATGCAGTCGGTGGAAATGCAGAGGCTGCTGCTGTTTCCGGTATCTCAGTATTCTGGGTCACTGTAGGCGTGTTCATCATGGCCGGTGTCTTCTATGGTTGCGGATCATTTCTGGAAGCTTTCAGGGCAAATGCCTCTGCGGGTACTGGTCAGGGATATGAGATGGATGCAATCGCGGCCTGTGTTGTCGGTGGAATCTCATTCAATGGCGGTATAGGAAAGATCGGTGGAGCCGCAATAGGCGTTGTCATATTCACCTCATTGACCTACTGTCTGACATTCCTCGGCATCGATACAAACCTCCAGTTCGTTTTCAAGGGATTCATTATTCTTGCAGCTGTTTCCCTTGATAGCATCAAGTATCTGAAGAAGAAATGATTTCATCTTCATTTTGGAAAAGCTGGGCTCAGGCTCAGCTTTTTCTCTAAGAAAATATGAGAAGGATTCCATTAGCCATAATACTGCTTGCTGTCTTCATGACTGTTTCCTGTGCTCAGGAGAAGGATCTTAAGATAGGTGTTGCCATCTATGATTTCGAGGATTTATTTATATCAGAAGTGAGAAATGCCATTGTCGCACGCAGTGAGAATGATATTCCTGTCACTGTCGTGGATGCTGAGGGAAAACAGCAGAGACAGAATGAACAGATAGAGAAGTTCATTGAAGAGGGATATGACGCTATTATCGTGAATTCTGTCGACAGGACCGCTTCCGGCGTCCTTATAGAGAAGTGCATGCAGAACAATGTTCCTCTGGTTTTCTTCAACAGGGAACCTGTCAAGGATGATATGGCCAAATGGGATAAGGTCTATTATGTCGGAGCAAAGGCAGAGGATTCGGGACGCATGGCCGGAGAGCTGATGGCTTCTTACTGGCTCAGCCATCCGGAAGCAGACAGAAATAAAGACGGTGTGATGCAGTTTGTGGTCATAAAGGGAGAGACAGGGCATCAGGATACCGAGCTCAGGACTGAGTATTTCATAGAGACGCTTCTTGAGAAAGGCATAGCTCTGGAAAAACTCCATGAGGATACAGGCTCCTGGTCCAGAAGAGAGGGCTATGATGTCATGCTGTCGTTTATCAGCAGGTCAGGAGACCGCATTGAGGCTGTTTTCGCGAACAATGATGAGATGGCACTCGGTGCGCTTGAGGCCCTGCAGGAGAAGGGCTATTTCAAAGGCCGTTATATGCCTGTGATAGGAATCGATGGAACACCCGCAGGGAAAGCCGCACTGGAGAATGGGATGCTTCTCGCCACTGTATTCAATGATGCGGAGAACCAGGGACGGGCGGCGTACAATATTGCCAAAGAACTTGCAGAGGGAAGGGTTCCAGATTCCGATGCTGTGGGGTATGAGATAATTGATGGCCGTTATGTCTGGATCCAATACCGTCCGCTTCCAGGTCTTCTTTTATCTGAGAAATGATCTTATCTGATTACAACAGGCTGGATCGGAGGAAGATGAGGTATGACGATTATGACAGATGTTCCCTCATCAAGCTCTGACTCTATGCTCAGTCCGTATTCCTCGCCATATGACAGCTTTATCCTCTCATCGATGTTTATAAGGCCAATGCCGTTACCATCCGATATATGGCTTCTTTCCTTCTCCTTGTCCAGGATCGATGAGAGAATTTCAGGAGACATCCCGACACCGTTATCACGGACAGTGATCCTGACCTTGTCGTCCTCTGTCGTCTCTGCAGAAATCTCTATAAGGCCTTCTTCCTGAAGATATTTGATTCCATGATAGATTGAATTCTCGACAATCGGCTGGATGATCAGCTTGATCGTAGGCGTGTTCTCAAGCTCCTCAGGAAGTGTGATCGTGAAACGGAATTTATCCTTGTATCTCATGGACTGGATGTCCAGATAGCTTTCTACGTGTGAGAGTTCTTCCTTGAGCGTTATCGTATCGTGGCCTTTTGCTATCGAGATCCTGAAAAGGCTGGCAAGGGCTGTGACCATCTTTACAACTCCCTGATTGTTTCCTGTCTCAGCCATCCAGACGACACTGTCCAGAGTGTTGTAGAGAAAATGAGGATTGATTTTCGCCTGCAGTGCATCCAGTTCCCTCTGCCTTTTGACAGCCTCTGTTGTCCTTACTTCCTCCATAAGCTCTTCGATGCGCTGGACCATCACCAGGAACGAGTGTGAGAGTGATTCGACTTCCTTTGATCCTCCTTGTGTCTCGGAGACACTGAAGTTGCCATCCTGGACCTTTCGCATATCAAGCTCGAGCATTCTGAGTGGTCTTGTGATATGCAGGGCGATGGCTCTGGACAGGAGAATTGCGATGGCGATGAAGATGACCATGAGGATGTACAGCGTGATCCTGAATGGCTTCAGCGTTTCAAGAAGCTCATCCATGAATGCAACTCCTACAATCCTCCACCTGGTCTGTTCGACTGTCTGTATGATTGTCAGTCTCTCCCTGTCCTCGAATGTTGATGTGTATGAGCCATACACATTCCTTCTCACACTCTCCAGATCCTCCTTTTTTGTTCCCTCATCCAGAAGCCTCTCCTTTGGATGATAGACGATGTCACCATCGTTGGAGATTATGTAGAGGTATCCTGTCTCTGAAAGGTGTGCGCTTTCCAGAAGCTCCTCGACGAAGTTGAAGTTCAGGTCTATAAGGAGAACCGCGGGGGCTGCCTCACGGTTTATATCGCCGTAGTTAATCACAGTTGAGTATGAGATTACAGAATCCGCATTCCCTGTGCTGCTGCGATGCGGCCCGGTGAAGAAGAAATCTCCCTCTCCATCTACTGCTCTTCTGAACCATTGCTCTTCCTGTATCACGTTTCTGTTCATGTTAACCGATGGTTCTGTGGATATTATCGCATTTCCATCCGTGTCAAACGCCGTGATACTTACAACATCATCTCTTGAGTTTATAAGGGCTTCAAGCCTTGTCTGTATCTCGTTTGCTGTGAGATTCGACGTAGTACGGGACAGCTCTCTCACGTAGTCGGAAACATCAATGATGTCCTTGATGTATGTGCTGAGGTTGTTGTTCACCTGTGTGACAATTTCTGAGGCTGAGTCCATTGCATTTTCCCGTATGGCGTTGGAAACAAACCCGTCTACAAGGGATGCTGTGAGAAGAACGAAGACAGAAATCATCAGAGCCATTGATACGGACATCAGTGTCTTTATTGATAATGTCTTCTTCCTTATTCTCATCTGTTCTTTGTCCTGTACTGTGAAGGTGATAGTCCTATGTTCTTCTTGAATATGAAGGAGAAATAGTTCGGCTCTGAGAAGCCGGTCTTTTCGGCAATCTCATAGGTTTTCGCATCTGTGTTCTTAAGTAGTTCCTTTGCTTTCTCAAGCCTGACATTTGTCAGATACTGCACGAAAGATGTTCCGGTTTCCTTCTTGAATGTCGTCGAGAAGTATGCCGGAGATACAGCTATCTCATCTGTTACCTGCTCAAGCCCGAACAGGGGATTGCTGTAGTTTTCCTTGATGATCCTCTTTGCATTCTCCACAAACTGTATGTGGGAGTTCTCTCTTGCGCCTTCTGCGCTCTCATGTGCCTTTACTGCAAGTTTTGTCATCAGAGCCTCGGATCTCGAGAGGCTGTTTGCATGGGAGAGGGAGAGAAACAGATCCTCATCATCGAGCAGTGTCGCCACATTCTTTCCATATGACGAACAGATTTCCGATATGATTGAAAGCACGTTGATCACGGTATTCTGAACATTTGGTGTTTCCGTGATTCCCTGGAAAAAGGAATGGACCGCTTTCTCGGTATCTGCCTTGTTGCCGAATTTTATTGCCAGTACAAGCTCTGTCTTCCGGTCTCCAAGTTTCTCATTGTGATCATTCTCGATTGTTTCGACATCGCTGATGCTTATTATGTGCTGCTCTGGGTAGAGCTGTGTGTAGTTCAGGGCCTCGAGCGCGCTTGCATAGGATTCCGGGAGCTTCGTTTCCTCTGTCACGGTCTCTCCGATTCCCATGTTGAATGATTTTGCAAAATAATGCTGCAGCCTGGACTGAAGCATGGTAAGGGAGCGGTTCACCTGTTTTGAGAACAGCGAGGAGAATTCCGTACTCATGTCTGATGAGAAGATGAGCACCAGCTGGTTCTCATACTGGAAAGGAATAACGCTTCTGTCATTCTCTGTTGCCTCATCAATGAGCTCAGCTGCCGCAATTGATGATAAAGTCTCTGTCGGCAGGTCGATTATAGCCACACTGTAGAGATTTCCGGAAAGCGGTACTCCGTATTCTTCTGCCTTTTCCTTGATCTGGGCGGCATCCTGCTTTCTTGTTGGAGAAATGAGGGAGATGAGGAATTTCTCTTTATATACCTCGATTGCATCCCTGTAAAAGCTTTCAAGCTTCTTTCTGTCGGAGACCTTTGCCCTGTCCTCATCCAGCCGTGCCTTTGTCCGTTTGAGAACTTCCCGCATGGAGTCCACGCTTACCGGTTTGAGCACGTATTCAGCCACATCCAGCCTCATTGCCGTCTGCGCGAAGGTGAATTCATCGTAGCCGGAGAGGATAATCACATCCACAGATGATGAGATATTCCTTCTCACTTCCTCGATGAGGGCAATGCCATCAAGATATGGCATTCTTATATCAGTGATGATCACATCAGGAATATTCTCGTTCAGGGCATCCAGTGCTTCCATGCCGTTTGAGGCTTCTCCTATTACGGAGAAACCATATTCATTCCATGGCGTGAGATCTTTTATGGATCTCCTTACTTCATCCTCATCATCTACAAGAAGAATGCTATACATCAGCGGTACATCCTGAGTATGCTCTCAAGCAGCATTACAAGCTTTTTCCTGAAATTCTCAGGTTCTATAACCCTGACGGCAGTACCGCTTTGTATGATCCTCAGCATCAGCTCTATCGAATTCTCCGCTTTCATGGTGCAGATCCAGCCTCCGTCGGGGCATCGCTCCAGGAGTGGTTTTTCATGCACGATGGCTGAAAATGAATTGAGAGCGCTTTTCTCCCTTATCTTCAGTTTGAGGGGAATCATGTCAATCGCATCGTATTTCTCTTTCTCGGCGTGAGAGAAGGGCTTGAGGTTATCCGGAATCGTGTATGTCTCATCCAGCATCCTCGCTTCCGTGATTGAGGCGATATCCAGAGTGATTATATCCTTCGTGTGCCGGAGCCTTCCTGTCACGGTTATCGGTTTCCTGCCTTCTCCTTCATCCTTGTATCCGATGAAGTATGGGGCTATCTCAATCTCCTCCTTGTCTGGTACAGATGTGGAAATACGCGCGATGCGCCCTGAGATCCAGCAGTCGATGAGGACTTCGAGGATTTCATTGTAGTGCCCTGTGACATTCCTGTTGTTCTGTATTGTCTGATCTATGCGCTCAGCAAGATTCAGGGCATTCTCGCTGATTTTCGGTGCATATGAACGCATGTTCATGGCAAGCTTCCTCAGCCCGGAGGCAAGATGAGGGTTTGCGAATTCTGCGGTGGAGGCAAGGACTTCTGCTCCCATGTTGAACGCAAGGCTTTCATATACGGAAAGCTCCATAGGGGAGGAATCATCATCGTTCTCTCTGAGCTTGATGAGATTGTTTTCCTCATAAATACCTATATGCTGTGACAGATTGTCCACATATCTTGATATCGTGGAGCGATGCACTCCCATCCTTCTCGCAATCTCTGCTCTGCGTATTCCTTCCGGATGTGAACGTAGCAGGAGCTCAAGCTGTGCAATCCTTTCTCCTTTCATTGCTTCCTCCGTTTGATATTCTAGCACGTGTTGCATCTCTGTTGCATTCCTTCTTTGCATGATAGTATTAAAACCATGGAAGAATTAGAGCGTTTAGAAGTGAAGGTAAGCTATCTGGAGAATCTTGCTGAAGAACTGAATAATGTCGTTATTGAGCAGGATAAGACGATAATGATGCTGGAAAAAAAGATTGAGATCCTCGAGAAGAAGGTCGAGGACCTTATTGAAGTGACAGGAGAGGCGAGGCCGAATAGGCGACCGCCTCATTATTGATTATTATCTTCTGACCCACTCCGTCTCTGCTTCGAATACGGATGTCAGTGAGCCGTCAGCTTCTTTTTTAACGATACGTGTGAAGAACACAGGGCTGTCTGAATTGAGCGGGTCATCACTTTCCGAGTAGGTTTCCACGGCAATATCATCACCATCGAAGGTCTGTTTCACCCAGTGGCAGTCAATGGTGTGAAGCCTGTGGGAATCCTGGAAAGAGAACGGGAACGCATCTGAAAGCCAATTGATGTAGCTGATGTTGTTGATGTGTCCGTTCGTGTCCGTATCATAATAATTTGTCTTGGGCTTGAAATCCGGGAGACGGAAACCTGTGAAATCCTCTGCGATTCTCAGCCTTCCGATATCCGGGTCGATGAATCTTACGTCCTTGTCCGGAAGCGTGAAATACTTGAGGGCCTCATCTGGTTTTATCGGGCGCTTTCTGCCTATGTCTATTACGACCCAGTGGCTTATCGTCTTGAAGATTTCCGATCCATCATCTCCGCTTCCTACGACAATACGGGGAGCGAAAAGACGGAATGGCATCTCGGCCCATGTCTCGATATTCACGTTCTCCCTCCAGTCAGGGAGTCTGTTTATGATGGTCTTTGCCCTTACAATGACCCATGTCTTGTTTTCTTTCTCTACAAGCTCGGGAATGCCACAATGCAGGGCTGTCGAATGCTTTGCAGCCATTTCCTGGAGCATCGTGAAGAAGAACGGAATCTTGCCCTTGAAGAATCTGTCAGTGTCTGAGCTGCGGACTTCCATTGTGTCGCGCCCGATGCCATTATTGTCAATCGTGAACATTTTCTTTTTCCTTCCTGTAGAAAAGAACAATGGACCTTCCGTATTTTCTTTCGTCAATCATGGAGAAGCTTCCGTCCTTTTCAGGCCACAGCTTCCTCTCTTCTGATGGGATATGAATGATGAAAAGGCCATTGTCTTTCACGCTGTTTCCTTTCTCCGCTGCATGCAGTATCTGGATCTTATCAGTCATCGGAAACGGCGGATCTGCATATACTATTGAGTAGCTATAGGAACCTGAAGAGAGAAAGCGGAGGGCATCCATCATGAAAAGCCGGTGGCTTTCCTCTATGAATGAGAGGTTCTTCTCAATCGTCGCTTTCTTGCCTTTGTCTGCTTCGACAAGGTGTACCGGTTCTGCCCCGCGGGATGCCGCCTCAATGGCAACACATCCCGATCCGGAGTACAGATCGAGAAAGGAAAGTCCTGATAAGTCTCCGAGAATCGCAAAAAGTGATTCCCTCATTCTGTCCATTGCAGGCCTTATGATTCCCGGAGGGCACTGAACTTGCCTTCTGACGTATTTTCCTCCCGTGATTCTCATATTCCGAGCTTAGCCAAAGAAAAGCCCTTGTTCAAGCTTCCTCAGGCCAGAGCCCGAGAGCAGGGGAGACTTTGGTCATGCCGTCGATTGCCAGCTGTATGATGTCCTGGGTTTCCATCCCAAGCATCTCGCAGCCTTTGGTTATAACATCACGGTTGACGCCCGCAGCAAATGACTTGTCCTTCCATTTCTTCTTTATTGATTTTACGGAGATGCCTTTCATCTTCTCCGGTCTCATGAGTGCCGTTGCCGTGATAAGACCCGTAAGCTCATCTACCGTATAGAGCATCTTCTCCATCATCTTCTCCGGTTTTACATCTGTCACAAGACCATAACCGTGGGAGCATATCGCATGAACCATATCCTCCGGTGCATCTATCTCCTTAAGAAGTTCAGGAGCTTTCCTGCAGTGTTCCTCTGGGAATTTCTCCCAGTCGATATCATGCAGGAATCCTACGATTCCCCAGAAGTCCGGATCCTCTCCGTACTTTTCTGCAGCTTCCCTCATCACCGCCTCCACAGAAAGAGCGTGATGATACAGGCTCTCCGATTCGTTGTATTTTCTGAAAAGCTTTTCAGCATCTTCTCTTGAAACAGCCATATTTACCTCCAAGATGATTATAGCGATGTTGAGGTTGTTGCAACAGCGTTAGAGTATTGGATAAATGGGTTAAAAAACTGCATACATGCAACAAAGTATGGTATAAAAATCTGCAAATAAACATAAAAATATGGCATAAAAATATGCATTTGTATTTACTATAATGAAATAATATCGTATTCTTAAGTATGCTTAAAAGGAAAATCGAGGAAAGCTTTATAAAATGGCGTTTGAAGTCTGAGAGAAGGCCTCTTGTTGTTCAAGGTGCGAGGCAGGTTGGAAAAACAACTTCAATACGTGCTTTCGGAAAGAAGGAATATTCGTTTTTTTATGAAATCAATTTTATAAGGAATCCTTCTCTCCTTGAGGTCTTTGAGGATGATCTCTCTCCTCAGAGTATTTTCTCAAGGTTATCTCTTGTGATTCCCGGGTTTCATATCGAACCTGGAAATACTTTGATCTTTCTTGATGAAATTCAGGAGTGCCCAAATGCCAGGACAGCTTTGAAGTTCCTCTCTGAAGACAAAAGAGTGGACATTGTAGCTTCCGGATCACTTCTTGGGGTAAGGTACAAAGAGGTGAGATCATATCCTGTCGGTGCTGTCGAGTATATTGAAATGTTCCCATTGGATTTTGAGGAATTCCTGTGGGCGAATGGACTTGAAGAGATTCCTGATACTCTACGGCATTCTTTTTCTTCCTGTTCCCCCGTTGAGCCTTTTATTCATAAAAGAATACTTGATCTTTTCAGGATATATATTGCAGTCGGAGGAATGCCACATGCTGTAGAATGCTATATTGAGACGGGAAACTTTTCTTCAGTTCGTGAGATACAGCGTTCGATTATCAGGGATTATGAACTCGATATCGTGAAATATGCAGACAATAAGGATAAACAGAAGGTACGTGCATGCTTCCTGTCAATTCCGCAGCAGCTGGAAAAAGAGAATATCAAATTCCAGTATTCGATTGTTGAGAAAGGTGGAACAAGCCGTAAGTTCGGAGACAGCATACTCTGGTTATCAGCTGCTTCAGTTGCTTGTATCTGTAATAATCTGAAAACACTTCAGCTTCCTTTGAAAGCATATGAAGATACAGATTCATTCCGTGTTTTTCTTGCAGATACAGGTCTTCTTGTGTCGATGTATGAAGATGGAAGTGCTGAAGATATCATCTTTGACAGAATCGGAGCCCGAAAAGGGCCTATATACGAGAATATGATTGCTCAGATGCTTGTAGCTGCTGGTTTCCCTTTGTATTACTTCAAGCCATCGCAGAAACTGGAAATCGATTTTGTAATCAGATTCGAAAATTCCGTTTGTCCTGTAGAGGTAAAAGCAGGAGAAAACAATAGATCAAAGTCTCTTAATACGATTCTTTCTTCGGAAAAGTATGGTGTGACAAAAGCAATAAGACTTTCTACAAGAAATGTCGGCTGTGAGAATGGGATACTTTCTCTTCCTCTCTACATGACCTTTCTTCTGAAACCATGATTAGATCTGTCTTGGCTGTATGAGAGCCTTGTGCTCCAGCATTTCCCGTCTCAGGACAGCATTCTCCGCCTCAAGCAGACCTCTGTCTTCTTTTATTATTCTCTCGGCTTCTTTCCTTGCTCTCTCTACAAGATCCAGATCACTTGTGAGGGAGGCAAAGCGGAGATGTAGGAATCCCGACTGCCTGTCACCTGTCATTTCCCCCGGTCCTCTGATCTGGAGGTCTTTCTCGGCAATCTGGAAGCCATCATTTGTTTCCTTCATCACCTTCAGCCTGGCTTTTGCCTCATCCGTGAGACCTTTTCCATAGACAAGGAAACAGTAGGATGCGAGTGTGCTTCTTCCGACTCTTCCCCTGAGCTGATGAAGAGCGGCTAATCCGAATCTCTCTGCATGCTCGATGATGATGCATGTGGCATCCGGTATATCGATGCCGACTTCTATAACTGAAGTCGCAACAAGGTATCTTATCTTCTTTTCCTTGAAATCATGGAGAATGCGCATCTTCTCATCATCCGGAAGACGTGAATGTATCAGCGCAGAGGGAACACCTGGATACTTTTCCTTCAGAAATTCATACATCGTCGTTACATCTCTTAAGTCTCCCTCTCCCTCATCATCGATACGCGGGTATACGAAATATGCCTGATGGTTCCTCTGAAACTCCACTCCGACCGACTTGTACATCTCGCTCCGCCTTTCCTCATTCACGAGGTATGTCTTCACGGGGATTCTTCCTTTCGGCATAGTTCGGAGGACTGAGACGCTGTAATCTGCAAAGATCGTCAGTGCAAGTGAGCGAGGTATCGGGGTTGCAGTCATCGAGAGTATGTCCGCATTCTTTCCTTTTCTCATCAGGGCTTCCCGCTGCTGGACGCCGAAACGATGCTGCTCGTCTATTATTGCATAGCCAAGGTTCTTAAAGCTCACATCCTCGGAAAAGAGAGCATGGGTTCCTATGATAAGGTCCGTCGTTCCTTCTTTCAAGGACTTCAGAAGCAATTTCCGGCTTTCTCCTTTCACGCTTCCTGTTATGAATGCGATATTGATCCCTAGCGGCGACAGAAGTGCCGCAGCTCCATCTGCGTGCTGTCTTGCAAGAAGCTCCGTGGGTGCCATGAAGGCAACCTGCTTTCCTTTGTCTATAGCATGAAGGGCCGTAAGCCAGGCAACTAGCGTCTTTCCCGATCCGACATCTCCCTGTAAGAGTCTCTGCATCGGAGCAGGACTGTCCATGTCCTCCCGGATTTCAGCAGCCGCTTTTATCTGATCTTCAGTAAGCGTGAAGGGAAGGTTCTCAAGCAGTTTCCTTTCCCTTCCTGTCATGCTGCTTTTCTTTCTATTTCCTTCTGGTCTTTCCCTCAGGACAGAGAGTTCCATCAGAAAGAGTTCTGTGAAGGCGAGGGTGCTGAGAGCTTTTTTTGCTTCCTCCATTGTGCGTGGAAAATGAAGACGTCTGTATGCTTCATCGTGGTGCATGAGGTTTTCTCTCTCATACATTGATGCTGGTAGTTCGTCGGGAATCGGGGAGAGGGATAACAGGGCGTATTCTGCGGCTCTCCTCATTGTCTTCTCAGTAAGGCTTCCTGTGAGAGGGTAGACAGGCAGTATTCTTCCTATTCCCGCTTCCTCCCTCGTTCTCTTTATCTCGAATGATGATATCTGATAAACACCATGGTTTCTCATTGCCTTGCCGTAGATGTACCAGCTTGTACCTGTCATGAGCTGCTGTTTGAGAAAGTACCTGTTGAAGCAGAGAATCTCTATTCTGGTGCCGTCATCATCTACTGCCATCACCTTGAGTGTGCGTCTGGCTTTCGAGCTGAATTCCGAATGTGAGAGCACTGTGATCCTGCAGGAAATGGAAGGATCCTCGATGCTTGCGTTCCTTATCCGCCGCTCCTGCCGTCTGTCGTCATATGCACGGGGGCGGAGGGAAATCATATCGTGGAGGGTCGTGACACCAAGGGAGGAAAGGTCCTCTGCGGCCTTTTTACCTATCCCCGGTGCCTCTGTAATCCTCCTCATTGCCATTTATAGCGGAATCCTCATTGCAAGATCTGCAAGTATGATGAAGGCTCTCTTCAGTACGAAGTAGAGGGCGATGTTTATCAGGAGGGAGATGATTGCAACCGTGCTGTCCTTGGGAATCCTGTTGCCGAAGCTTCTTCTTACAAGGTTGGATATAGGATCCGAGAATTGTCCTGACATGCCATACATCATCGGGTTGTGAGTCAGAGATGCTATCGTTCTGAAGATGAGCATGATGATGGAGAAAAAGAGGAAGATCGAGATTCCATATGACCAGAATGCGTAGATTATGTTGGCAAGGATTATCCCGAGTGTGAGGAAACCATAGTTGCCGTATACAGCAAGAAGGGTCTGGACCACGGAGATGACACCTACTGCGAAGACCGGTGAGAAATCGAGCATGCCAAGCCGTGCATTTGATGAACGGAATATGGAAAGGTACGGATCCACGATCTTTGCCATATAGTATGTGAATGAGCCCGGTCTCGGATACGGACGTACCCATGACAGGATGATCCTGATCCAGATCAGGAACGAATATATTTCAAGCAGTCTCGCTGCGAAGAGCGAGATGGACATCAGTGCGTGATGCATTTTAGCCTCCAATTAGAAGTTAAGAAATCCAGACCTTTCTGACCAGTGGCTGTGCCTCAAGTTCATCCAGAAGAGGTCGGGAATAGTCCACATGGTACAATCCTCCGGCTCTGAGTTCTTCCGAGTGGTTGTCCTCGATTGTGAAGGATACTGGAATGTATCCCTCATGATCCTGAAGTGCCCGTCCGATTGCTCTCAGCTCCTCCGGGGGATAGTTCTCTCCCTTCCTGAGCTGGATGTGCACCATCGTGACAGCTTCCGGTTTCAGCTCTTTTGGAGAACATACGGAAGAGAGCGTGAAAGATATTCTCGAGTCTCCGTCTTTCCTGTGGAATACACCTCTGAAGCCATAGATCTGATCATCTTCGATTTTATCCCTGATGGTCTCGTATGTTGATGGGAATGCCACGGCATCGACGTTTCCTTCCTTTGTCTGGAGCGTGAAGATGCCCATCTTCTCCTTCTTTGCCTTTGTCAGCACCTGACGGCTTGCCGTCACGAGCGCGATCAGCGATGTCTCCTGCTCGAATGGAATCGTATCAGGATCTGCCACGTTGACTCTGACGGAGGCAGCGATCTCCCTCTCATACTCATCCAATGGATGCCCGGAGATGTAGAACCCGAGATACTCCTTCTCCATCTTCAGCTTTTCAGCAAGAGGAATGGGTTCTGCCTCTCTCATCTTGAAGTCTCCGATCACCGGGTCTTCGGTGCCGAAGAGCGAGAGCTGCCCATATGCTGTCGATTCCTTGGTTTCCCTGTCATAGCGGAGCGCATCCTCAAGGTTCTCAAGGAGTGTCGCGGTATCTGTCCCTGTCTCGTCGAAAGCACCTGCTTTTATAAGCGATTCGATTGTCTTGGAACTTATTGCCTCTCCCTGTCTTGAAAGGAAATCCATGAAGTCCTTGTAAGGCCCGTGCTCATCTCTTTCCTTTATGATCTCGCCGACGATGTTCTCTCCGACATTCTTTATGCCGGCAAGGCCATATATTATGTCTCCATCGACTACGTTGAAGTGCTTTTCTGATTTGTTGATGGATGGAGGCAGTATCCTTAGCCCGTACTTCGGAGCCAGATTCAGATACTCTGTGAACTTCGCCGGATTGTTCATTTCGTTTGTGAGGTTCGCGGCAAGGAACTCGGCAGGGTAGTTCGCTTTCAGAAATGCAGTCTGGTAGGCGACGATGGAGTAGGCAACAGCGTGTGATTTATTGAAACCATAGCCTGCAAACGGTTCGAGGATATGGAAAATCTCCTCAGCATGCTCTTCCGTGAAACCGTTTTTCACAGCACCTGCCTTGAATTTTATAAGCTCCTCAGCAAGTTTCTCCTTCTTCTTCTTACCCATGATACGTCTGAGATTGTCTGCCTGTCCCAGGGTGTATCCCGCGATTATCTGGGCAACCTTCATGACCTGTTCCTGGTAGACAATGACGCCGTAAGTCTCCTTCAGCTCATCCTCGAGGCATGGATCGGGGTATTTGATAGGTACACGGCCGAACTTGGCATCGATGAACTGATCAATGAACTGCATAGGACCCGGACGGTAGAGAGCGTTCAAAGCGACAAGCTCTTCGATGGTCTGCGGATGTTCTCGTCTGAGAATGTCGGCCATGCCATCGGATTCAAACTGGAAGACACATTTCGAATCCCCTCTGCAGAGCATGTCGAATGTCTTCTGGTCCTTCTCGTCAATCTTGCTGATATCGAAATCGGGTTCCTTCTTGTGTATGAGCTCCACAGTATGCTTTATGAGTGTCAAAGTCTTCAGACCAAGGAAGTCCATCTTTACAAGACCACAGTTTTCTATCTGGGTCATTGGATACTGTGTGGATATAGAGCCTGTTTTGGGATCTGCGTATAGAGGAACGTAATGGTCCAGATTCTCACGTCCGATGACAACGCCTGCAGCGTGGAGCGACGAGTGCCTGTTAAGACCCTCAAGGCGGCGTGCTGTATCGAAGAGCTCTGCGTACAGTGGCCCTCTGTTCTCAATCTCCTTCAGTCTCGGTTCCAGTTCAAATGCCTTTGCGAGCGTCATCTTGAGCTCGTCGGAGATGAGGGCACAGATCTTGTTCGATTCCTCGTATGGGATATCGAGGACACGGCAGACATCCTTCACGACCTGTTTTGGCTTCAGCGTTCCGAATGTGATGATCTGTCCGACCCTGTCCTTTCCGTAGTGCTCAGTGACATAGTCAATGACCTGTCCTCGTCCTTCGAAGCAGAAGTCGACGTCGAAATCAGGAAGGGACACGCGTTCCGGGTTCAGAAAGCGTTCGAAGATGAGGTTGTATTTCATCGGATCTACATCCGTGATGGTTGTGGCATATGCAACCAGTGATCCTGCGCCGCTTCCACGTCCCGGGCCTACCGGGATGTTGTGAGTCTTCGCCCAGTGGATGTAATCGCGGACGATGAGGAAGTAGGCGGGGAAGTCCATCTGTATGATGATGCCAAGCTCGTAATCGAGTCTCTGCTGAAGCTCAGGGGTGACAACGGGATACCTTTCCTTTAATCCTTCGTTCGCAAGGTATGTAAGATACTCCGCATCGCTTTTGAACTCTGGCGGGATGGTGCATTTGGGAAGGATAGGGCCCGGGAACGCAATTTCCAGATGACAGCGCTCTGCGATCTTCCCGCTGTTCTCCACGGCTTCCGGACACCATGAGAACAGCTCTGCCATCTCCTCAGGGGTCCTGAAATAGAACTCTCCTTCCTTATAGCGAAGTCTGTTCTTGTCTGTTTTCTTCGACGCCGTTCCGATGCAGAGAAGTGTGTCATGCGCGTTCCAGTCATCTTTTTCAATGTAATGGATATCGTTTGTGCATACCGGAGGGATGTCACATTCCCTGGCAAGGCGCAGGATCAGAGGAAGGATCTTCTTCTCTTCAGGAAGTCCATGGTCCTGCATCTCAAGATAGTATCTGTCTCCGAAGAGGCTCTTATACCACAGAGCCCTTTCCTTTGCTTTCTCATAGTTATCGTGGAGAAGGTTCTGCGCGATCTCTCCGGCAAGACAGGCAGAGAGGCAGATTATATCCTCGCTGTGCTCTGCCAGCGTGTCATGGTCAATCCTCGGTTTGTAATAGAATCCTTCTTTGTAAGAGATTGAATTGAGCTCCATCAGGTTGTGGTAGCCTTTGTCGCTCATGGCAAGGCAGATGAGGTGGTAGTACCTGTTTCCCTCTGCAGCAGGTGTTCTGTCTTTCCTGTTGTTCGTTATATAGAACTCACAGCCTACTATCGGGTTGATTCCCTCTTTCCTGCAAGCCTCATAGAATGTGACAGCACCGAACATGTTGCCATGATCTGTGATGGCAAGAGATGTCATTCCGGTCTCTTTGGCCTTTGCCATGTACTTGGGTATCGAGGCAGCTCCATCCAGGAGCGAATAATCGGTATGGTTATGTAAGTGTACGAAGCTCATTGCCTCAGATTATAAGCGATGACGTCCTTTTTGTCCTCTCATCTTTCCTCTGATGGTATTGTCAGTGTCTCCTCGTTGAGCATGTCTATGATTTCTCTCACCAGTCCGCTCGTCCTCGTTTTCTGAAGAGCTGAAATGTTCTGGAAAGATGATTCAACGAATGTGAATATCATGGAGGTGAGGGTCTCGAGCTCGCTGTCATCGAGCGGAAACCTGAGCGATGAGAAGATGCTGTCGATGTCCCTTGAGTAACATACGCCATGAGTCGGATATGTGAATGCTATTCTCGGGTTTATGAGGATGTCCTGATCCAGGGAGGCCGTGAACGCGACAGCGACTGAATTCTCCGGATCGAGCATGAATGAGCCTACCTCTCTGAAATACTGGCAGTTCTTTTCAGAGAATGCGATTCTCACGCGTGAAATCATGCCCTGCGGAGGCAGTGTTATACGCCCTGATCTGTCCAGCAGTCTTGTTATCTGCATCCAGCGTGAATGAAGCCTCTTGTTCTTTATGAATCTCACTTCAGCCGTAGCATCGAGCGCGATGAGCGTTCCTGGAAAGGATGTCGTGAATCCCTTTGTCGCGATTGTTCCTCCGATTGTTGCCCTGCGGGTTATGAGGCGGCTTCCGATTGTCTGGATGTTCTCTATTAAGGCCTTTGGAAGGACAGCCTTTCCCGTGCTCATGATCTCATCGAGAGTGACCATCGCACCGAACTCGGCAAACCTGTCATTGCGCTGGAAGCGGTGGAGCTCTTCCACATCCCCGAGATATATGATCTCCGCATTCATCTTCCTTGACGGGTATGAATCAGGTCGTGTCATTATGAATGTGCCGCCAGCCCAGAGGGAGGAAGTGGGGTAGTGCAGGATGATTGCTGCATATTCACTGAGATTCTTGGGTGTGTGGATATTAGGCGAACTGAGGCCTTCGTACATTTCTCTTTCTCCTTATCTCTATGCCTCGGCGGACTATCATGATCTCATCTTCCGGATCCATGCAGGGACACTTGACGATTGAAAGCTCCTTGAGTATCTCCTCCGGATCTGAAATGCCTTCATCTATCAGGGATTCGAAAATCAGGGAGCGCGATGCATAGCATTCCTGGCATGGCGTGCTTCCCACGCTCTCATAAGCCTTCTCGATATCCTTCATGTTCTTTGTCTTCCTGAATGAATCGAATGTCGTCACATTCTTTCCCCTGATCTCGAATGCAGGGACCATGCATGAGAGCATTACCTTTCCATCCACAAGCACTGCACAGAGACCGCACATCGAGCCGTTGCAGTGATTCACTGCATCGTTGTCTCCTGTGTTCTCACGGAGGATCAGTGAAAGGGGTTTGTCGGAATTGAGGGATAGCGTGAGGGTCTTTCCATCTATCGTGCAGTCAATCTTCATACTGTATGATCCTCCCCGAATGCATCGTTGATTTCCTCTGCTGTTATTGGAAGCGAGGATGCATGATGTCCTGCTGCCTGATGCAGCGCGTTCGAGAGCGCACCCAGTGTCAGGCCTCTCGCAAGCTGCTGAACCGAAGATATCGTATCATCCGTACCATCCTCTGAGATCTCCAGATGAATGCGGAATGACAGCGGGATGTTCATGCCGTTTTCCCTGAGTGTCATCATTATCGTGCGGCGGAGGGAGTTCTCAAGCGATGTCCTGTCCATGATCGTCGGGAATGTGAATGATCCCCAGATTCCGTAGACGGAAGGAATCATCGAAAGCTTGTCTATCCTAACTTCACATGCGATTGCACCGTATCCTGAATTCTCGAACTCGCATGGGTAATATGTGTTCTCCGCATCGAATTTGATCGATACCGGCAGCTTCTCTGTCTCTTTAAGGACATTCAGGCGTTTTGCCGCACTGTCGAGCTGGAGCGTGAATGAAGCTACAAGACGTGAAAGCACATCTGGCCCGGAGTCAAGAGTGTCAGGACCCTGATCAAGGAACATCACACCTTCAGGTCTGCCGGGTATTATCTTCTCTGATATCCTCTTCTTCCATAGTCTCATTGTCCCGGGGTGGGTCACTGCTGATGTGTTTATTGTGACGTTCTGCTTCTGCGTGAATGTCATCATTGCAGAAAAGCCGGTCTCCTTCGAGAGCGTTGTCGAGAAACCTGCAACACCGGCTCCTGCCGCAATTCCTATTCCCTTAAGATATCCGAGCAGTCCGAATTCCTCTTTCTGGAATGTGTTTGCGGACCATTTCCTGTCGAAGGAAGATATCCTGACAACATTGTCCGTGCACTTCTTCTGCTCTTCCAGATCGAAGCCGGGGATGTAATCGGTGAACTTCCTCTTATCCTTCTCGATCATCGATCTGTAGAGATGCGGTGTGGTTCCTGCAACCTCTGCCAGCCTCGATATATGGTACTCTGTGGATGCCAGAGCCTCGCTGTATCCAAGCGATCCGCAAAAAGATGCAGCAGGCGTCGGGGATGTCGTTATTTTCACCGATCCTCTGAATCCTTTGAGCGGATAAGGTGGAATGAGTCCTGTCATAGCCTGTCTCTGGTATTCTTCAGGAACGAATGCAAATGCACCTTCATCGACTGTCATCTCCGCATTCTCGAATACAGGCTTCATGTCCTCATCAAGAAGTACCTTTCTTTTCACTTTCACGGCAGGGCGGGAGAAGAAACCTTCATCCCTTATCTCCGAAGGCAGTCCTGATTTGATTGTCGCTGTCGCAGCGATTGCGGCAAGGACTGCGGGAGCTAACAGGAACTCATCATGTTTCGCGACATAGGGAAGGATGTGAATGATTATGTTTCTTTTCGGATATCCTGTTGCTTTCTCAACAGTGTCTCTGATCAGCTCAGGCCATTGAGATGGAGCTTCGATATGCATGTTCGCTCCGTCCATCCAGGCAGTGACCGTGAAAAGCTTGTTGTTCTTCCTCGCGATTCGTGTAAGGGAGAATTCTGTTTCCGTTTCCCTGTATCTGCCATCCTCATTCTCATCCATCTCTCCCCATCCATATTCCAGGCTGTCAGGGAGAGTCTGTTCCTCAGGTGTGTCCCCCAATGACTCAGTCTGGAGGTTTATTTCCCTCATCATCAGCTCAGCTGATTCGTAATCAGGAGCAAAGAGGGCAAGGACAATCTGCTGAGGAAAGGAGATGGTCTCTTTCGCTATAAGCGGCATGGAGCGTCCCAGAAACTGTATCGTATTGCTTCCGGGAATATCACTGCCGGTGAGTACGATGTATCTTGCATCGAGCTCTGGAAGCTTGAGATCGGCAATGCGCTCATTGCCTTTCTCCGCATGCAAAAGGATGCCGCAACGCATGTTATAGCGTGAGAAGTTCTTACGATCAGCCATGAATAAAAGGATACCATCTCTGTGGGTACAGTGCAACGACGATACAGCTGTGCTATCATCCGTGATATGAGCATAAAGGAAGAGATTGACAAGCTCACCGAAGAGCTGAAGGTATATCAGGATAAGTATTACAAGGAAGGCGTTTCCCTTGTCTCGGACAGTGAGTATGACAGGCTCACAGACCGTCTGATAGAACTGGAGAAAGAACACCCGGAACTCCAGCATCCCGATTCCCCGACAAAAAGGGTGGGATCGGATCTCACAAATGATTTTCCTGAGGTAAGGCACACGATACCTGTCCTTTCCCTCGACAAGGCATACTCTGATGAGGCTGTCCTCGACTTCTTTTCAAGGTCAATCCAGAAAGAAGGCGGTGCGCTTTCATTCGCAGCCGAGGAGAAGATTGACGGTATTTCCATGGTCCTTTATTACGAGAATGGGGTCCTTGCCCGTGCAGTCACAAGAGGAAACGGAGAGGTCGGAAACGATGTTACTGCCAATATAATGACAATCGGGGCTGTTCCTCTTTCCCTTCCTGAGCCTCTGGATATAGCTGTACGCGGGGAGGTCTATCTCAATAAAGCAGATTTTGAGAAGCTCAATGCTGCAGAGAGTGATGATGCAAAGAAGGCTGCAAACCCGAGAAATCTTGCTGCAGGCACGGTAAGAAGACAGAAAAGCAGCGAGGCGGGACGTGTTCCTCTTACGATGTTCTGCTATGAGGGATTCTGGGCAAATAAGGAGGAAACCCCTTCTGATCACCTTCATATCCTTTCACGTCTCAAAACACTCGGATTCCGTATCAACCCGCACCTTGCCTTTTTCGATTCAGACAAGGAGACGGCAAGGCAGAAGCTTGCTGCTGCGGGCCTTGATGGAGACCCGTACGCATTCTCTGAGCTTGATGAGTTCATAAAGAAGAAGACAGCGGAACGTAAGGACCTGCCGTACGAGATAGACGGGCTTGTGTTCAAGATCAATGAGCTGGATGTCCGTGAGCGCTTTGGGTACACGGAGCATCATCCACGCTGGGCGATTGCCTACAAGTTCGAGGCACCGCAGGCAGAGGCAAAGCTCCTTGGCATTACCGTTCAGGTCGGAAGAACAGGGCGCATCACTCCTGTTGCTGAGATATCTCCGACAAAACTCGGCGGTTCCACTATCCGGCGCGCCACGCTGCATAACCAGGAGTATATAGATGAGCTTGAACTGGCTGTCGGGGATACTGTCTCCATCTCCAAACGCGGTGATGTGATTCCTGCAGTTGAGAGCGTGATAGAGAAAAACAATGAAGGAAACACCACATACACGCTTCCGTCTCTATGTCCATGCTGCCATACGGAAATTGTCCAGATCGGTGGTTTGCAGTATTGTCCCAATTATGATTGTCCGGACCAGGTCAAGGGAAGAATCTCATACTTTGCATCCACGGACCAGATGGATATCGAGACACTCGGGCCGAAGACAGTGGAGCTTTTATATGATGCCGGCATCCTCAGAAGCATAGAGGATATATACAGCGCGGATTATTCCGGAGCGGAGAACCTTCCGGGAATCGGCGAGAAGAGCATCGCTCTCCTGAAGAAGGGAATAAAGGAGAGCCTTGGCCGTCCTTTCATAACCGTCCTGTCCTCTCTCGGAGTTGCCGAGATCGGCAGAAAGAGCGCAGAGCTTCTTGTTAAGAACGGTTTTGATTCAATGAACAGGATCCTCAATGCCGTGGACAGGAAGGACAGGGAAGCATTTGCAGCGATTCCGGGGTTCGGGGAGCTCACGGCTGACAGGATTATCACAGCATTCTCTTCCCCGTCCCTGAGAAAGACAATCGAAGCCCTTTCTGAAGCGGGGCTTCACATGGATGCTGCCGATGATGAGAAGGAGAAGAGCGAAGAGCAGATATTCAGCGGAGAGGTATGGTGTATCACCGGATCTTTCAGGAATTTCAACCCAAGGACAAAAGCGCTGAAGGAAATAGAGAAAAGAGGTGGCCGCACTGTAAGTTCTGTAACATCGAAGACGACGCATCTTCTTGCAGGAGAGGGTGGCGGGTCGAAGAGGGCGGATGCTGAAAGGCTTGGCGTTAAAATAGTCACCGAGGATGAATTCATGAAAGCAATCGGCGGAGAGAAGGAGAATGAGGGAAATGAAGATGGACAGCTTCTTCTTTTCTAGTGTACCAACGGGCTTAAATAATGTATAAGGAGGCTGGAGGCATTATGAATATTCTTGCAGAAGAACTTAACAGAACGCTTTCCGATTCGGTAGCATATGGTTTTCTGTCTCCGGTAGGCAGAAGAATGTATTTCCCAAAGGGAATAGTCGCACAGAGCGATGAGGCAAAGGAAAAGGCGAAGCGCTACAATGCGACTGTCGGTCTTGCCACAGAGAAAGGCCAGCCTTTCTATCTCCATGACATCTATTCCCAGTTCAAGGAAGGAGCTCTCAAGCCTTCCGAGATCTTCTCGTACGCCCCGGGCGGAGGGGACAAGACCCTCAGGGCTCTCTGGCGGGACAGCATGATCGCTAAGAATCCGACGCTCAAAGGAAAGAAAATCTCCCTTCCTCTCGTGACAGGTGGGCTGACACATGCGATAAGCATGGTTGCAGAGCTTTTTGTCAGCGAAGGGGATAAGGTCGTATGCCCGGATCTTTTCTGGGATAACTACGATCTCATTTTCCGCGATCTTGTCGGAGCAGAGCCTGTTCTCTTCCCATTCTATGGAGAAGATGGCGGTTTCAATGTCGAGGGAATGAAGAATGCTCTTCTTTCCGTCCCGGGAGATTATGCAAGAATAATCCTCAACTTCCCAAACAATCCAACCGGCTATACTCCCTCAAAGGAGGAGGCTAAGAAGATTGTCGATGCGGTTGTGGCTGTGGCAGACACAGGAAAACGTGTCATGGTCATTTCCGACGATGCCTACTTCGGTCTTTTCTTCGAGGAGGATACAGAGAAGGAATCGCTTTTCTCATTCTTTGCGGATGCGCATGAGAACATCTTTGCCGTAAAAGGCGATGCCGCTACAAAGGAAGAGATGGTATGGGGTTTCCGTGTAGGCTTCCTGACATATGCTTCCAAAGGCTTTTCGGATGCGCACATCGATGCACTGACGAAAAAGACACTGGGAATGATCCGCTCTTCCGTATCTAACTGCGACAGGCCTGGCCAGAGTCTCATTCTCAAGGCGATGCAGAATGGCAAAGAGTACCAGGCAGATAAAGAGCATATTTTCAACGAGATGAAGAAGCGCTATGAAATAGTCCATAAGGCGGTTTCGAAGCATGAGGGGGAGACTATTCTCACTCCATATCGTTTCAATTCCGGTTATTTCATGGCCTTTGATACCCATGGCCGCGATGCAGAAGAGCTGAGGACATACCTTCTCGATAAATACCAGATCGGTGTCATAAACATCATGGGTGGAACCCTCCGTCTGGCATTCTGCTCTGTTGAGCCTGAAGGACTTGAAGAGCTTGTTGACACTGTTTACAAGGCAGCAGGAGAGATATGGAGCTGAGCACGAAACTGTATATCCTTGACAGCGAGGGCAGGAAGTTCATGGGAGCAGGTGTCCTGTGGCTTCTTGAGCGTGTTGAGGAGACAGGTTCGCTTCTTTCAGCCAGCAAGAGCATGGGACTGTCATATACAAAAGCCCGTTCAATGCTTGAGGCACTTGAAAGGGAACTCGGACAGCCTGTGCTGGATCGGAAGAAAGGCGGGGCAGAGCGCTCGGGCGCAACACTCACGCCTTTCGCGAAAGAGTATATTTCCCTTTACAGGGAATTCCAGAAAGATGCAAAATCTGATGCGGAGAAACGGTTCAGGGTTTTCTCCGCATCTGTAGAGAAGCTCATGGAGGAAAAGAATGAGCAACACTAACAAGACACAGTATGATTTCACGATTGATACGCTCGGGCCTGCAAAGCTCAGCTCTCCGATCAGGATGTCCAAGCGTGGCGGAGATGGACTTGCAGACTATGTCCGTGATACCGACCGCATCCTCTTTTCTATCGAGGCTGAGGATATAGGGGGGAAGTCAGAGCTCCTTCATTCAGATACCCTTGAGATCGCAGGACCCAGGGAGAAGATCTACTTCAACCCGGCACATGTCCATGCTGCTATCTGTACATGTGGTGGTCTCTGCCCAGGTCTCAATAACGTCATCAGATCAGTTGTTCGCTGTTTCTGGTACCGCTATGGTGTAAGAAGGATATCCGGTATCCAGTACGGTTATCTTGGCCTTCTTGAGAATTCCCCATGGCCGGTGATCCCCCTCGATCCGGATGTTGTTGATGACATTCTTGAAAAAGGTGGTACAATCCTCGGATCTGCGCGCGGTGGCGGTAAGCAGGTAGAGGAGATTGTTGATTCTCTTGAAAGGATGAACATCAACATCCTTATCGCTATCGGCGGTGACGGAACCCTTCGCGGTGCTCAGGATATCGGAGAAGAGATCAAGAGAAGAGGGCTTAAGATTGCCGTTGTCGGTGTTCCTAAGACAATCGATAACGACCTCTCATTCATCGATGCATCCTTCGGATTCGATACAGCGGTTGCACAGGTTGTTCCTGTCATCAGAGGAGCACATGCCGAGGCTACAGGTGCAATAAATGGAATCGGTCTTGTGAAGGTCATGGGAAGGGAATCAGGATTCATTGCTGCAAATGCATCCCTTGCTCAGTCCGATGTCAATTTCTGCCTTATTCCGGAGTCTCCTTTTGATCTTGAAGGTCCTAACGGACTTCTGGAGAATGTGAAGAGGCGTCTTCTTGAAAGAGGACACGCAGTGATTCTCATTGCAGAAGGTGCTGGTCAGGAATTCCTGCCACAGACAGGCGAAACCGATGCTTCAGGAAACCTGAAGTTCCATGATATCGGAGTATTTCTGAAGGATGCCATGAAGAAGTATTTTGCAGAGCAGGGTATTTCCACATCCATCAAATACATCGATCCGTCATATATCATCCGTTCAGCCCCGGCAGACAGCTATGACTCAATCTATTGCGCCAGAATCGGAGCCCATGCAGTGCATGCTGCAATGGCTGGAAAGACTCAGTGCATCGCATCCAGAGTCAACAATCAGTTTGTATATGTTCCGATCAAGGTCGCAGTATCAAAACGCAGCCATGTCGATATCGAAGGATCTCTCTGGAGAGACGTCCTTGAGAATACAAGGCAGCCGTTCTCAATGAAGAACAACGACTGAAAAATCAAGGTTCAAACCAAAGTGGCTCCCGGTTGAATAGCCGGGAGTTTTTGATACCTGAATGTCTTATTCGTATATATTCGGCGATAATATTTTAGTGTTAATTTCTGTGCAACATATATTAGGATAAAATTTATCGATAACTTTATTTTATTCTATATATGGATATAGCTCCTGATAAAACAAGAAATCCTTCAAAACCGGAAAAAAATTAAAAAAATTCAAAAATTTTTCTGAAACCTCTTTTCACGCTTCGCTGAAGTCGCTATATTATGGCCAGAAAGTGGAAGCAGAACTTCCATTCTAACCTCCTTTTGTTCCCCATAGCGGTTTACCTCCTTTTGTCCGCATGGGGTTTTTTATTTTCCTTATGAAATGAAAAAACTACTCCGGTAATTCTATATGCTGAATCTGCATTCCCATTTCTAAACTATAGAATGCAGCCATATTTCAATCCGCTTCTTGGTATTCTGAGATTAATTGTATTCTGGTGGGAGTACAGGTTCAGGTACAGAATTGTCGAACCCCAAAAGTACATAATCGATAGTCTTTTCATCAAGTATACACAAAGCACCTTCATCGATTTCTCCCGTTGCCTGATCCAATAGTTTTGGTTCTTGCTTGTAATATATACTGTGCTTTTCTCCATTATCTTCAAAATCGGCTGTCATTATTACAAGAAGAGATGTTGAATCCATATTTTGATAGACAAATCCCTTGTTTATCTTGCTTACGCAGTTTTCACCTTGTGGAATGTAGTTTGTGATATCTTCTGCAAAAAGAAGAGTTTGCTGCTCAATACTCAAAGTGAGTCTTCCCTCTGATATCCCAGAATCAGAGGAAATTGAGAAATTAAGATTGCAAGGTGCAATATCTGGAGGTGTGTCAAATGTCCCGCTGGAAGGAATGGTAAACCAGCCAGATATACGAACATCACCATAAGTATAGTCTTTGACTTCTCTAAGCTTATCATTTTCACCTTTGCTTGGATTTTCTTTTGCATACTCTTCTGCTGCATCTGTGATAAGGTATGCATTTCCGTTGTATGCAGAGTTCCCTATTGAGTTTACGAGAATCCTTTCAATCATGGCTGATTGCTCTGCCGTGGGAGATTGTGCAGGGCCTGTGATTTCTGGCTCCTCTGGAAATGTTATTGTATAGTCTGGTGATGGAGGTGTATTTTCTTCTTCATTTCCATCCTCGGTTCCGCTTGGATTGTCCGGATTCTGCGTATCATCTGGTTCTTCTATAGTAGTATCATTATTACCAGAACTTGGTATCTGGCATCCAAATAACAAACATAGAATCAGTAATAGAGGTAATAGGTTTCTCATATGTTGTATAGTGGCCTATATCTTAGTCTGGACTCAATACTGAAGTCGTTTGATGGTATCACATTATTTGTCAGCAGGTCAGAAAAAAGCTGAAAGAGGCTAAGGAAAATGTACAGCCTTTAGAGCAGCTTTCTTGTCATTTTGTTGTTCATAAAAACATGATCACATACATCAGAACCGACAAAAAACATCAGCATTTGATGCTGTGTGAAGCGCTGGTTCTTCCGATGATGCTAGAACTATAAATTTTAAAGCACAAAGTTTTTTTCCTTTTGTTTCTGTCGAGTGCTATCATTCATTCGGAGGTTTATATGGTTATCTATGATGTTAATAGTGAGGAGTTCAGATGCTTCGGTTATGTAATCGATGGTATGGATACTGCAGCTCTTCTTGATAATCTTGAAAAGGTCTCACCGTGTCCGGAGGATGGGACTGTTTATGTTGCTGATGTTCCAGAGCTTGATGCATTGCCTGTTCATAAATTCTTGTCAGAGCATATCTATGGTGGGATGCCTGTGGAGATCGGGTATTGTTCAGGTACAAATTACAAGCTTAATTGTCTTGAATATCATAAAGGATGTGAGGTCAATGTATCTCCTGATGAGATTGTCCTGCTTCTTGCAGATCTCAGGGATGTAAGGGAAGGAAAGCTGGATACATCCAAGGTGAAAGCTTTCAGGGTTCCGCCAAGGACTGCGGTGGTTCTCTATGGAACAACACTTCATTATGCTCCATGTGGGAAATTCCGGACCGTAATCGTTCTTCCTGAAGGTACTAATGGTGAGAAGCCTGATATCAAGGAAGAGACATTCGAAGACAAGCTTCTCTGGGGTTCAAATAAGTGGCTCATTGCTCATCCTGATACAACAGAGGCCCGTTCAGGAGCTTTTGTAGGCCTTACAGGTGAGAACATAGATCTTACAGGTCTGATTTAATTAACCAAACCGGCTGTCTGTCTCATTCTTCCTGGAGTGCAGACAGCCTGCTGTAATCTTGTCTAAATACTCGTACTATCCAGTTTTCTGAACTTGCTGGGTTTATTCTCGTTAGAGAAAAATACTGCATTATGAATAATCAAAAATTTGATATTTCCTATCAAAAATCTGAAATTCTAATCAAAATTTTGATAATCAAAATCAAAAATTTAGTATCTGTCTCAATTAATTATTTTAATATTAAGTAATTAAATTTATTTCTCAAAATTGATTTTAAAATCAAAAATTTTAATTTTTAATCAAAATATTGCATTTTGATTATTTTGATATCATAATAGATGTATGAAGGAAGAAGAACTTGTTGCCTTGGTAAATAGAATTAGGGTTCTTAAATCTGAAGGACAGACACTGGAGATAAAAGAAGCTTCAAAAGGCAGTCCACAGAAACTATTTGATACTTTATCTTCATTTTCTAATCAGGATGATGGGGGAACGATTGTTTTCGGCATATCTGAATCTGATGATTATAAAGTATCCGGTGTAGACAATGCAGAGGCTTTGGAAAAAGATATTGCGGAACAATGCAAGCAAATGGAACCAGCTGTCAGACCATTGTTTACCATTGCAATGATTGAGAACAAGACAGTAGTATCTGCGGAGATTCCGGGAGTTCCGTTCTCTCTTCGTCCTGTTTACTACAAAGGAAAAGGGAAATTGAAAGGTTCCTATATACGTGTGGGGGAAGCTGATGAAATTATGAGTCCTTACGAAGTATATAGTTATGATGCTTTTCACAGAGGAGTGCATGACGATAGAAGAGCTGTTTCTGATTCTGATCTCTCTTTTCTTGATAAGGATCTTCTTGATGTGTACGTGTCAAAAGTGAAAAACACCAGACCGAATCTGTCTGCACTTTCATATGATGATATTCTTAAATTATTGGGCATCGTCAAGGATGGACAGCTTACTGTTGCGGCCTTAATGGCCTTTTCTCATTATCCTCAGGCTTTTTTCCCCCAGTTCTGTATAACGGCAGTTGTCATTTCTGGAGAAACAAAAGGAAGCGTAGAGGATGTTTCTAATCCAAGATTTCTTGATTCGAGACGATTCACCGGTAATATAAGCGAAATGCTAGATGCTGCAGTCGGATATGTACTGGATAACATAAGAAAAGCGATTTCTTTTGATGAAAATGGAAAGCGTCTTGATCAGCCTGAATATCCTCCGATAGCAATAAGAGAAGCTGTATTGAATGCATTGCAGCATCGTGACTATAGCGTATACAGTGAAGGAAAAACCATCCGCATTGAGATTTATTCCAACAGGATCGAAATCATAAACAGCGGTGGTGTTTATGGTCCTCTTTCTATCGACAGGCTTGGAGATATACCCCCAGAAACGAGAAATCCAACGCTATCTGAAATTCTTGAAACGCTTGGTATTTCTGAGAACAGAGGATCTGGAATACCTACAATAAGAAATGCATTGAAAAAAGCAGGACTTAGTGAACCCATATTCCTCAGTGAGCGCGGTGAATTCAGAGTGATTTTCAGGAATGCAGTGCGAGAGGATTGTAAAACAGAAGATATTCTTTCTTTCTGTAAAATACCTCGATCGAGAGAAGAGCTTGAAAAATTCACAGGACTTAATCGTACCACATTATATTATAGCGTGATAAAACCATTTGTTGATGATGGGCTGTTGAAAATGACAATTCCTGGAAAACCAAAAAGCAAGTGGCAACGATTTGTCACTGCCTGATAAAATGAAATCAAAGCAGGCTTGTTGATCTCAGAAATGGCCTGCTTTCGTATATGAATGGTAGAACGTTAAGTTCTGGACTTGCATATTACGTTGTTTCTTCCTCCTTCTGGAAACAGGAGCGTTTCAATTTCTTGATTTATGAGTTCCTCAAGATCAGGCAAAGAAATGCCTTTCCAGACGCATGATTTATGAATAGCAGGGCAGTGAAAGCATTCTGTCCACAATCATCATAGTATGCTTAATGCATTTGTGTTTTGCTCAGGTTAATATTTCATGAAATTTTTGTTGACAGTTCGCGAGGCGTCGGTTTTACTGTGGATAATTAATATTTCATGAAATATAAAATATAAGGAGGAAAGCGATGAAGTACCTTGGCTCTGGATATGGCAAGCGATTCATTGGCAAGAAAGAATGGCAGCTATGGGTTTTCATTATTCCTGCAATCATATATTTCCTGATATTCAACTACGGTCCTATGTATGGAATCCTGATTGCTTTCAAGAATTATTCAATAACAAGAGGAATCATGGATTCTCCCTGGGTTGGGTTCCAGTATTTTGAACGATTTGTCAAATCACCAATGTTCTGGAAACTGATCAGGAATACACTGGTTCTTAGTTTCTACCAGCTTATTGTTACGTTTCCATTTCCTGTGATGCTTGCTCTTCTTCTGAATCATATGAGGAATCAGAGTGCGGTCAAAGCTGTTCAGACAATAACATATGCCCCTCATTTTATTTCTTTGGTTGTAATGACTGGTATGTTATTCCTGTTTCTTTCTCCCTCGACAGGTATCATCAATGTGATTCTGAATAAACTCGGTTCTGACAGCATATATTTCATGGGAGAAGCTTCCTGGTACCGGCATATATTTGTATTTACACATGTATGGCAGCATACAGGTTATAACGCAATCATCTTCCTTGCAGCGCTGACAGCTGTGGATCCTTCTCATTATGAAGCTGCAACACTTGATGGGGCGTCAGTGTGGCAGAAGATACGATATATAGATCTTCCCGCAATTAACCCGACACTTGTGACGATGCTTTTATTGCAGGTCGGGAAAATGATGAATGTCGATACACAAAAGGCCTTGCTTATGCAAACGCCAACCAATCTCGAAGTTTCAGAAATCATTGGTACATATGTGTATAAAATCGGACTTGTAAATGCTCAGTTTAGTTATTCAACGGCAATCAATCTTTTTCAGACCGTAATCAATCTGATCATCCTTTTAGTTGTCAATCGTGTAAGCAGAAGGCTTACCGGCGAGAGTCTCTGGTAAAGGAGGATTGGAATGTCTAAAGCAATGAATAATCAGGAAAGATGTTTTAATATTCTTGCATATATTATTACTGGCATTGCCTGTCTTCTTGTCCTTTATCCGATGTATTTTATTGTGATTGCTTCTTTCAGTGACCCGGAAAAGGTTATGGCAGGTGAAGTATTCCTTATACCAAAAGGTCTGAATCTTTCTGGATATGAAAGGATTTTTGCGTATGATCCCTTGTGGACCGGATATAGGAATTCGCTTTTCTATACAGTGGTTGGCGGTATTCTGAGTACGGTATTCACACTATTTGCCGCATACCCGCTTTCGAGAAAGGATTTCAAAGCTCGTCGTCCGCTCACAATTTTCTTTCTTATTGCGATGTTTTTCCAAGGTGGATTGATTCCACAGTATATACTGATTAATTCAATGCATCTTCGGAATACATATGCTGTGTTGCTTCTTGTATCAGGTATACAGGTCATGAATCTGTTGATGGCGAGTTCTTACTTCAGATCTACTTATGTTCCATCTCTATATGAGGCCGCTGAAATGGATGGTTGCAATCATTTCGGTTATTTCTTCCGTATTCTCCTTCCTCTTTCGATGCCGATTGTGATTGTAATGCTGCTTCTTTATGGGGTTTATCAATGGAATGATTACTTCAGGGCAATGATTTACCTGGATAAGGAACAGTATTATCCGATACAGTTGGTGCTTAAGGACCTTCTTGCATCAAATCAGGTTACAGGCTCGCTTTTTGAAATGCTTTCTGAAGACCAGGACGCTTTCTCGGAAATGCTCAAAGCCGCTGAATCAATGAAATACGGAATCATCTTGATGGCAACATTGCCGATGATGGTGGTTTATGCCTTCCTGCAGAAATACTTCATCAAAGGAATCACCATCGGGTCAGTCAAGGAATAATAAAAGGAGGAATCTATTATGAGGACTGTAAGGTGTTACAGGGTTGCATTTACTGCTATTGCATTGTTCGTTTTTGCAATAGTAGCTGTATTTGCCGGAGGAAGCTCAGAGGCAGAAGCTGCCACAGAACCTGTTGGTTTCCATTCTGAAGGTTTGCCGATTGTCGATGAGACATATACTCTCAACTTCATTGGCATGAATATGAACACGACTCGTGTTGGCCGTTATGATGAGACTGACATGATGAAGAAGCTTGAAGCTGATACAAATGTCAAAATTGTATGGGATATGACACCTCAGGCTTCATGGAAGGAAAAGAAGAACCTTGTAATCGCTAGCGGGGAACTTCCCGATGGTATTATGGGGCCGTTAAGCATCACAGCAGATGAAGCACAGCTGCTTGGAGGGCAGGGGGTGCTGATTCCTTTGGAGGACCTTATTGCAGAATACGCTCCTAATATCCAGCATATTCTTGATACTGATCCTACCTATAGAGCACAGGTGACAAGTCCTGATGGGCATATCTATGCACTGACTGCAATGCAGGATATGGGATTTGATTCCCTTAGTGTTTCCATCATAAACAAGACATGGCTTGATGAGCTTGGACTTCCTGTTCCTTCGACTACGGACGAATTCTACGAAACACTGAAAGCTTTCAAGGAAAATGATATGGCAGGAAATGGCAGGACGATTCCTTTTAGCTTCCTGTATCAGGAAAGTGCAGATCTCAATAGGGAGGTCAAAAGAGAATTTGAATGGATATTCCTTGCTTTCGGTGTACCGGAAACACCTACGCATATAATGATAGAGGATAACGGAGAGCTTATTTTCACTGCTAGCCAGGAAGAATATAAAGAGGCTATCAAATATCTCCACAAACTGTATTCAGAAGGACTCATTGATCCTGAGATCTTCTCACAGGACAGGACTTTGCTTACAAACAAGATAAGACAGATGAACGTTGGTTGTTATACCGATTACCGTCTTGAGAGTTCCATGGCATCAGAAGAAATCCAGGATAACTTCGTAATTATGCCTCCTCTGAAAGGGCCTAACGGGGACCAGAGATGGCTGAGGGCAAAGGCCGGAATGTCCGATGGAGCTTTCGCTTTAACAAGCGCATGCCAGCATCCTGAGATAGCAATAAGATGGCTTGATAATATCAACACGCCGGAAAACAGTATTCAGATGCTGTATGGAATGTTCAAGGAAGAAGGCTGGAATCAGTCTGAGGCGCTTGTTCCAAGTGAGGATTATCCTGGAAAATGGACAAGCAATACGGACCTGAGGCCAGCAGATATCAACCCTAGTGATTGGCCATGGAGTGCTCCTATTGGTTCATCTCCAGTAATAGTCCCACATGAGGTCATTAATGAATATATTGCTGAAAGAGCGAATAATGTTGCTAAGGAAAGGGCTTGTGCCATATACCGTCCGTATCTGACGGAATATCCTTATAATTATCCATTCAGATTCACTCTGGAAGAGATAGATGAGCTCAATATTATCCAGACTGATCTTCTTAATTATGTTTACCAGACAGTTGCAACCTGGATTGCTAATGGTGGAGTGGAAGAGGACTGGGATGATTATCTTGTTCAGCTCGATAATCTTGGGCTTCAGGATTATATGAGACTTTATCAGCAGGCATATGAAAGATCCCTGCAGTAAAGGGTATAATGACTGTATTTAGGTAGGAGGCAGACATGGGTGCTGAGGAAATGACTTTTCAGACTAAGCAGGAGTGGATTTTTGAGAAGCTGAAGAATGCAATAGAAAATTGTGAGCTTAAGCCCGGGGAAAGGATACTCCTTGATCAGGTCGCTGCAGAATACAAGGTGAGCCGTATTCCTGTAAGAGAAGCACTTCTACAGCTCCAGGTCGAAGGCCTTGTTGAAATGGTGCCGCACTGCGGAGCGGTTGTGTCTCCAGTAGACTTCACCAGTGCTTCTGATTATTTTGCCATCTCACGAGAGCTTCAGGTTCTTGCAGTCAAGGCCTGCATCGATAGGTCTTCAGATGAGGAAATCAGCAAAATTGCTGTAATGGTCGATGAAATGGAAGAGGCTGCAAGAAAGGATGACAGGGATGAATACACACGATTGAATCATGTATTTCATGATTATATTGTCGATCTTTCCAGAATGCCTCTTTTGTCGGAATGTCTTGGAAACTTCCAGCAACGATGGCATAGGTTTGAGAAGCATTATCATTTGTATCCGATGTCAGAAGAACGGATGCATCAGACACTCGGTGAGCACCGGAACATTCTTTCAGCTATTGAGCATAGAAACAAAGAAGAAGCTGAGGAGGCTGTTCGTACCCATAACATTACTGGTCTTGAAGATCATCTGAAGCGAATGAAAGAAGTATCTGAGGCAAAGCAAGCTTAACGGATTCATGAAATTTATTATCAGAAAAACCAGAGCACATTGTGTGCTCACGGTATTTCTGACTCTTAGGAGGAGAAAATGTTTATCACTGAACCTTCGAAGAACATTGAAGTTTATAAGGATGTCGATGTTCTTGTGGTCGGAGGGGGAATGGCTGGCTGTACTGCAGCAATTTCAGCTGCAGAAGCCGGAGCAAAGGTTATGCTGATTGAGAAGAATGGCTGTCTTGGTGGTGTTCTGACCACCAATATAATCCCCAATTTGTTAAACAATCACATGAATGAAGGAGCAGCGCATCTTCTTTGTGGAGTCCCAAAAAGGATTATTGAACGGCTTGCAAAGATTGATGGTTGCGTCAAGGATTGGGATAAGCCATATGCAAAGCTTGTATTTGACGAGCAGAAAATGAAAGTCGTTCTTATTGAGATGCTCCAGGAAGCAGGTGTTGATCTTCTTCTGCATGTCTATGCTGCATCTCCTATAGTCGAGAATAACACTGTAAAAGGTGTTTTCTTTGAAACAAAGGTCGGACGGAAGGCTATTCTCTCCAAAGTTGTTGTTGATTGTACCGGAGAAGCAGATATTCTTTCTCAGACTGGATGTCCTCTCCGGGTTACAAGTGGCACAGCCTCCCTTGCTTTCAAGATGAGTGGAGTGGATGGAGATGATTTTTGCAGATACTTCTCAGAGCATCCGGATAGTTTCCCCAAAAATCACGATGGAATACGTGATTTTCAGGATTTTCGGATCAACTGGGAAACTTATGGGGATTTCTATTTTCCGCACAGAGGAGGCAGGGAAATCCCATTTGTCCAGGATGATATAAAAGCAGGACGCTATTCCAAGACAAGAGGAAAGGTTTTCGGCCTTGATATGATGTGTCTCATAGGTCTTAGAAATCTTGGAGATATATCTGTCAATTCAATGCTCTGGCGGTTGCCGGATCTGAATCCTGAGAATATCTCAGAAGCTGAAATGGAATCCCAGAAAACCGTTTACTATGTTGCTGATTATATGAATTCCAGGATGCCTGGATTTGATAAAGCCCATGTGTCCCAGATTTCACAGGATATAGGAATACGAGTCAGCCGTGGAATTGAAGGCGAGAACACCATGAGAATTGAAGATGTGACCAGCCGTACTCCTGTATATTTTGATGATGTCATCGGAGTGAGAAGCGCAAAGCCGTGGTCAGATGATGGTATGAAAGATCATCCATTTGATGACGATGCCAATGGTAATGTCGCTGCAAGATCCACAGGTGGTGAAACTTCGGAATCCGGTGTCTTCTTGTATTCGAACACGGTCGATATTTCCTATGGAATACTGCTTCCAAAAGGAATTGAGAATATACTTGCAGGCAGTGGCAAGATTGTTTCAAGTGTTCCACAGACTACAATGCGTTGCGGTACGAACAGCATGAGACCCGCTCAAGGAGCTGGTGTAGCAGCAGCTATAACAGCGCTTACAGGAGCAACCACACATACTGTCGATATCCACAAAGTACAGAAAGAACTTCTTCGGCAGGGTGTTTACCTTGGTGAAAATGATAGGCTGAAAAACCTAGGCCTTCTTTGATTATTTTCTGAAAACTAGATTGGAGAAGTTCAGAGCTTTTCCAGTCTGGTGAAGAAGTTGTGAATTAAGTATTGCTCAGCCATTCAGTTATCTTTCTGGTTTCAGAAGAGAAATTTATTCCAATTCTATGGATTTTCATTTCAGGTGTCCTGAGATATGAGTATTTGTCTGCATAGCCTTTCTCCTCAATCTGTCTCAATGCCTCCTCTGCGCTCCTGTCTACCTTGAGCTCAAATATCCAGATATGGTTACCGGCTATCATCACCTCATCAGCCCTTCCTGTCCGCCCCCTGTCCTCCGCAATCGCATAGAGCGATGAGAGTATGAATATCGCATGGAAGACAGCATGATAAAACCTTTCTCCCTGTTTCCCCATAATCTCATACGAGAAGGCATCAAAGTATTCCTCAAGCTTTTCCCTCACCATCCTTTCGTCTCCTGTAGCGCAGGAGGCTGCAAACTCCACCTCCCATGTATCCATGAATGAATGGTCATTCCCGTCATATGCATAGCATGACACCAGGTTCTGCATGAATGACATCTCTATCTCCGCATTGGGAAAGCCTACGGAGTGCTCATCCTTGAACGTGAGGTATCCGGAATAGTACAGGAGTGCGATGACAGAGCTTCTTGAGAGATGTGATGATCCTATCTGGGATATATCGAAAGATGTGAAAGCCGATGGTCCTATCGCGAGGTTCTCTTCTGCTATGAGGAGAGACAGGTTGCTTCTCTTGGCAAGGTCCACAGCCATTGATGACATCCCTGTCATGTC
>CASEGX010000029.1 GCA_949287505.1 uncultured Spirochaetales bacterium
AACTGTGCCTGCATGTGGTAGCGGTCGTAGACTATCCTGGCATGCGGCAGATTCTCACTTATCAGTGCATTGTATGAGGCATTCATGTCCATTGCCACGGCCTCGACCTCTGAAAGGTAATCCATATCCATTTCATGGAAGAAGATAGAGAAATCCGCCTTCGTCCTTCCTTTCCCGACCCAGATAACATCCCCTGTATCGAGATCCATGACGCATGTCGCATACCTGTGCCCCTTGTGGATGGCGAATTCATCTACTGCCAGATGCTTCGGCTTGTATCCTTCCCCAAGAAGCTTCCGCCTTCTGTCTGCAACTGCCTCGTCCATGATCTGCTTCTGTATGTGCTTTATCGTATCCCAGTGTACCCCGGTAATCTTCTGGACTGTGGAGATAGGTATATTGAAGCGCAGGAATGAGCTTATCCATGAAGCGGCACGCTCACTTATCCTCGTCTCCGGATACCTGAATGGGATCTCCTCGCAGAATGTCCTTGCACAGCTCTGACATCTGTACCGGTGGTAGCTTATCTCAAGATCCTGTCTTGTCCCGCAATAGACAGGCATGTCTCTCAGCCTCATGCTCAAGCTGCCCAGGATATGCACATGCCCATTGCAGTAGGGGCACCTTTCTTCTGCTGTATCCTGCCTGCTTGCAAGATGCAGTATCAGCCGCTGCCCGTCCTCTGCTATCTCTGTATTGATGCATTCATATGGTTGAAGTGTTGGGTCGTTTGCTATAATTTGTTCAATGAGCATGTGTTTGTTCCTTTTTTGTTGTGGTTAACAAAACTTTAGAACTCACATGCTCTCTTTTTCAATCTCTATCTCTCATCCCTCATCTTTCCGTGAAGAACCTTCTTAAAGGACTTTCTTCTGCCATGACTTCTTTCCGCATGAGGGACATTTCATAAGACGGGATCTGCCCATATGCGGTGCCATCAGGACGGAACTGAAGTCAGGAACATATCTATGATGGCAATACCTGCATTCGTAGTACCCGGCATCACTCTCAATCTTCAGCGCAGAATAAACTCCAGCTGCAAATATCAAAAGCGCAAGCAGAACCAGGAAAAACATAAGCATGGTTCCTGGAGCCAGGAATGCTGCGGTAAAGATAATTGCCAAGGCCGATATGGTAGATAGACTACCTATGACGATTTCCAGTTTAAGCAGATATTTATTTGCCTCCTCTTCTTTTCTCTTCAGCTTCAGAAGGTTTTCCTCTGCCGATTTTCTGTAATCTGTTTCCTTTTCCATCCTTTCTCCGCTTAAAAGCTCATTTACGCTTACTCCAAGAACTTCCGAAAGCCTGATCATTATTGAGGCATCAGGAAGCGAAAGCCCTCGTTCCCACTTGGAAACAGCCCTGTCTGTGATATTGAAAAGAGATGCCAGATCATTCTGTGTCAGTCCTTTTTCCTTCCTTCTTGCCTGTATGAACTGCCCTATTTTACGCTGATCCATTTTTCCGCCTCCTGATAAACAGCATGTAGCCGAATAGCATAATACAAGATGGGATGGCGCCTGTAATTGCAGGACCCCATATCTGCAGTTCTGGCTTTCCTGATACTGTTATCCCAAGTGATCCGATTGCATTTATTGAACCATGAAACAGAGCTGCAGGCCATATGGAACCCGATTCACTTGTAAAATAGGAAAGCCAAAGTCCTAAAGCTATACACGATAGGCACATTGCAAAGACTCCTAGTATCGGAAACCCCGGATAGTCCCTGCCATAATTGTATCCCATGACGTTTATCGGGGTATGCCAGACTCCCCATATGATCCCCGTGATTACAGCTGCTCTGCTTTTCCCATACTTCTTTTCAAGTTCAGGACAGAGCAGTCCCCTCCACCCCGCTTCCTCTCCGAGTGCAAACAGAGCATTGAAGAATGCCCCTATAACTGCAATTGGGAACATAAGTGCAAAATACTGAAACGGCTCTATGCCTGTGTTCTCCACAATAAGATCAAAAGTGAAAGATGAAGGGAATATGGCAAAAAGGCCAGAGAGCCCAAAAGAGAGAAAAGCACGGGAAGAAGCCATGCTGATATGTATATCCTGAAGTTTCCCTTCAGCTTCAGCTTCCATGAATACCCGATAGCCCTTCCTTTCATGAAAAGCTTTATAAGTACTACGGAAAGAAGCGGAGTGAACATCAATACAGCACTGATGAGCATATATGGCATTGTCCCATACAAGCCAGCAAGATCCATTATGATCCAGATACTCCAGGACAATGCGAAAGTAATACAAAGGAATGTCAGGCATCTTTTCATGCTTCTATTCTCAGCTTTTCCCTTTCTAATTGCTACAAACCATTGGTTGAGTTCAACGCTGCAACTGCATTTTACTGATCAGAAAAGCAAAGACTGTCACAACGCCCAAAGCTTCATAAGAACCTTCGATAAGACTACTGCCGTAAAGTATCGGATACGATTAAGGGGAATAGACAAAAGCAGTCATTCGGGAGTGGCTTCTTTTTTATAGTCCGTATATTTGTCTGCAGGAAAGCAAGAATACCATATGCCTCCAGATTACGCCCAAAATGATTCAGCACTCAGAAATTTTAATCTCGGTACGGGATGGAGCAGAGTTTGAAGCGAGCCTTGCATGCCAGAGTATGTCCATTGAGGCAATTTCCATTGGGTATGGGGTGAAGATAATCGGCTCTCCAGTTTCCATAATAAATGAAAATTACAAATCCGAACTCAGAGTTGATGAATAATCAAATGTAATCGTACTGATTGTAGGAATAGCGGATTCTTTTCCTTCCTGCAGTACAGAATCTTATGCAGCAGGAATATCTTCATGAGTCTGGACACAGCCGGGACGGTCCTGCACCAGTCCCGGTCTGGGTTATATCGCTCCGAACTCTTCAAGCAGCTTCTCTATATCCGTTCCGCTTATGCGCTTCAGCGCCTCCTTCATAACAAGCTTTTCCTTCAGCCCAAGATCCATTTCAGTAAGCTTTGACCCATCACGCAGAGAAACTGAAGCACGGACAAGATCCCGTACATCAAAAGCACTTCCCCATACCTCAGGAACCCCGCGATCTACATCCATCAGTGTATATACAGCTTCCATAGCGGTCCTGATCGAATACTCCGTCGTGAAGATCGTATCACGCTCAGTCTCTGCAAACTGGCCTATGAATGCAAAATTGACAGCGCCTTCTGGTACGACATATGGACGATCCCCAAGACTGCGAGGCATGAAGAATGCTGTGATATACGGCATCATGCATGGAACTGTATTACAGCTGTTCTGTGCAATCTCCTCAATCTCATTTTCAGGAACTCCTATGTGATAAAGCCATTCCATAGCAATTTCCTTGCCGGTACATTCGCTCATCGTCTTTTTCACGAAGTCTCCTTCTGCAAAAGGGAAAAGCCCATATATCCAGCCGACGAGCTCATTCTTCTTCTGTGCCCTGAACTGCGGCTGCCTGTTGAAAGTCCAGCTCAGGAGCCATGAGGAATCACGGGCTGTCACTATTCCTCCAGTCACAACTCTTCCAGAATAGGGATTACGTTTCGTTATCTTCTCTATATACGGGACAACACGCTCATCGGAAATGGTGACAGTCGCACTCATCCATGTCGTCTTCAGTGGATCTGAACAGAATTTCTCAGGATGGCCGAAATCATCGGACTGCGCCGCAATACGTTTCCAGAGATCCCAGCCGCCGCCCTTCTTCAGCTCAGGGCTGTACAGAGCTTTTTCATTCTGGCTTCCAAGCGTACTATTCTCTACACATCCGCCAGGGGTAATGAAAAGAAGGTCATCATCGGAGAGTGCAATGCATCTCTCGCCTTCCTTATCCATTACGGAAAGAGACACAGCACGCTTTACACCATCGGATACGGAGAAGCGGACATCGGTTACCTTGGTTTCCGTAATAATATCCACGCCAAAGCTTTCAAGATACCTCTGAAGCGGAAGTATCATCGACTCATACTGATTGTATTTCGTAAATCTGAGCGCGGAGAAATCAGGAAGGCCATCAACATGATGAATATAGCGTCTGATATAGATCTTCATCTCAAGCGCTGAATGCCAGTTCTCAAAAGCAAACATCGTTCTCCAGTAAAGCCAGAAATTGCTGTTCAGGACATCTTCTGAGAAAACATCCTCGATAGTCTTGTCATACAGGTTCTCATCCGGAGTGAAGAAAAGACGCATTATCTCAAGCTGTGCTTTATCCGAAAGAGCAAACTTCCTGTCAGTCCTGCCATCCTCTCCTCTGTTCCTTGTTGCCCGCATAAGGGAATAGTTGGGATCGTCTTTATTCAGATAATAATATTCATCAAGGACGCTCATTCCCTCGTTCTCGATTGAAGGCACTGACCTATACAGATCCCACATACACTCGAAATGGTTGTCCATTTCGCGTCCGCCTCTCATTACATACCCAAGTCCTTCATAATCCCAGCCATCACAAGCGCCTCCAAGCACTGGATCCTTTTCGATGATGTGGACACGGCTGCCATCAACATAAGCATCGCGGACAAGGAAAGCTGCAGCAGAAAGAGCTGCAAGGCCGGATCCGATTATATATGCGGATTTTCTATCCGCTCCTTCCGGCTTTCTAGGTCTGACGAACGCTTCATAATTGCCACTTGAATGCAACATAAAAAGACATTTTGAACCCATTTTTATCCTATTATCCTGTAAACATTTATTTTCTACATATTTTCTATATTATGTCAGGAATAAGCTATTTTTTGTTAAAAACGTACCAAAAACGTACCAGTGATATCAATCGAGGGAACATGGATATCATCATCAAAAAAGAACATTTACACTTTCCAAGACATAACATCCAGTCAAAAGAAAATGGCTCTCATGCAGCTTGTGTCGGATGCCGAAAACAGCCGCAATCTGTTGATGCAGAGCCAAAGCGCAAATGCCGCGTTTATTAAAAATCAGCCGGAGTCTACATGGGGCAAGATTTTATCCGGCGCAACGCCTGAAAAGATAAATGCACGGATGAATGAACTGCGAGAAAGCTTATGCGCCATAAACATGGTATCTCTTGCCGAAGCCATAGCATATCAGGAAATGGGAGAAACCGAAGCGGCAAAGGTAAGTTTGGAGTATTACGCAAAGTTCATCCAGAGAACCTATCTTGAAACAAAGGAATTCGTTGAGAGGCTGGACATGATTGACCCGTCACCGGAAAATTATTGGACGCAAAAGCTGCCCGAGATAGAGAACCGAATCTTTGCGTTGCCGAGCAATAGCCCTACACTGTGTTTGGAGGAACAGAAAGATGAGCCAGAAACTTTGCAAAAATGAACCACCGCGAGGCTGATATGCACCCATAAAAGGTAACACTTTCTATTCCCTCCGGTAGGATATAGGTAACACATTCTTACCCACAGAAGCTGTAATAGGTAACAGCTTTCTTCCTACTGCATCCATAAGAGGTAACACTTCAATATATACAGGAGGAATAATCCCTCCAGATCCGATTCCTGTCAATGCTTGGCTTCATCAAAGGCTACGATGCATATCCCATTCGGGTTCCTCTTCCTGAATTCCACAGGAGGAAGCTTGCCGAGGTACTTCTTGCACCTGCGGTTGTTGTAGTAATCGATGAACCATTCCACCTTTCTTACGATATTCTCCCTATGGATCCTCTTGCCATTGACTGCAGCCTTCCCGAACTCCGAATAAAGGGCCTCTGTCTTGATGATGCCATTCAGCGATTCCATTGCCGCATTGTCATAGCATGATCCCTTGCTGCCCATGCCCATCCGGATGCCAAGTCCTATAAGCTTCTCCCTGTATGCATATGACACATATGTGGATCCGCAGTCGCTGTGGAGGATGATGCCGGAGATGGCATCACCAAGCTCCGAGGCAAGCATATCCACGGTGTCCAGGCAGAGCTTCGTGTCTGGATGGTCTGAGATCTTCCAAGCGACTATCTCTCCGTTGAACATGTCCTCTATCGTGTTGAGGTAGAGATTGCCCTCAAGGGCTGGAAGATATGTTATATCCTCCACGAAGCGTGTTCGCGGATAGAATGAGAAGAATCTCCTTCCTATGAGATCCGGTATCCAGAGACTCCTTAAATCCCTTCTGGCTGCGTAGACCTCCTCGCTGTACTTCTTCCTCCTGACATTGGAAAGAAGGCCGTTCTCGCGCATTATACGCTCCACGCGCTTCTCATTGACAGCTATGCCGAGCTTCTTCGAAAGCTCCATCGCCATCTTCCTGTACCCGAGGCAGCGGCCATGCTCCTCCTGCATCCTGGCAATCTCCTCAAGAAGCAATGCATCGTCCGCATCTTTCCTCTTCGGCTTGAGGCTCTGGTAATAGCACTTGGGAGATACTCCTGCGATGCCGCACAGCCTCCTGATGTTCTTCCTGCCGGACTCTACGGCTTTCCTGATTGCGGAAAACCTTTTTTTTCATCACGCTGGACGGATCCTGCTTGATGATCTCATAGAGAGCCTCAAGATAGGCAACCTTGTCCTTGAGGTACTCGTTCTCTTCTCTCAGCGCCTTGTTCTCCTTCTTCAGATCCTCTCCGCTTATTTTCCTTGGCATCGCTTCCTCTGGGATGATGGCAATTTCGGCTTCGCATGCTTTCGAACCGTCCGTTCTCCTTCGCTTATTAGCATAATGCTCTGCAAGGATGTTGTCTTTACTCCGCAGACACCAGTTCTTCACGCTCGTGCGTGGCAGACGATGCTCCTTCGCAATCGCGCTGATGCTCTTCCCGTTCTCATATTCAAGAATGCACTGCACCCTGAATTCCTCTGTGTAGTGGTTGTATTTCCCTCTCACATCCTGCTCCTTCCGTTACCATCTTCCGGTGCGGAGGAACAAGTTGTGTTACCTAAATGGGGTGCAGATCAGGCAGAGCCATCACGGTATCCTACTAAAGCGGCGCCTCTCGTGTGGGGAAGTTGAGATACAGCTGTTTGTACTCCTTCTCCTTCCCCTGGTTCTTTACATATTGACGTATCACGCTCTCACTTCCGCTCTTCCCCTCACTCGACACGAAATGGTATATGAGATTCGATACGTTGTGTACTGAGTGTATGTATCCGCTCTCTTCTTTCATCTGGCACCGCCCTTCACCCTAATTCTAGGTTTCAGGCTTCCCCGGCGCAAGCACCGGGGTATTAAACCCACCGCTCCGGTGGCTGCACATCTCGCCACCTACACGAATAAAGGAGAAGATGCACCTTCGGTGCCATCAGAAACAAGTACAGATTGAGCATATGACGACAAAAGACTCCCTCCCGATGGGAGAGTCAGAGAAAACCAAAGGAGGTGAAAGGAATCAGATGGAGCAAGGGCTTCCAGCCCTTTCCTGATTGAATGTCGTATATAGGCAATGTCCTATTCAAATCAGACCTTGCGGAAAGCAAGACATCAAAGAAAGGAGAACAGAAAAATGTTCAACATCGATTCAGCTTATGAAATCACAGAAGTCGTTTTCGGGAAGATAATTCCTGGGAATAATACGAACTATGGAATTTTCGTACTTCGTGGAACTCCCAAATATAGCCATGAGGCAGTGCTGATACTTGCGCTTATGAGCACAGACGGAAAATCTTTCTGGCCGATAGCCACGAATATAATGGATGAAAAGGATTTCACAGCAGATCCTCTTCTCTCAACACGGGAGGGGAATGTGTCAGCCGTCCTGCAGAGGACAAACGATGGAAATCTGGTAATCAGCCTCTTCTATACAGAGCCTGATGGAACCATTACAGAGAAAAGCAGCATAATCATGCTTCCTATCATGACTTCTCTGAGAACTGAGTAAATCCGGCGCTCCGATAGGGGCGCTCTTTCTTACAAAAATGCAAAACCATATACAAAAACAGAAGGAGAAAGACAGCATAATCATCATATCTTCTCTCACACCTCGGAAATCGTAATTGACAGCGTATAGCCCTGCCCATAGATTGGTAATCGATGGACGCATTGTTATATGAGAAGATAGAAAGATACATAAGCAAACACCGCACAGCAGATGGAGCA
>CASEGX010000030.1 GCA_949287505.1 uncultured Spirochaetales bacterium
ACTGCTATCTCCAGCAGCAGGGGTGCTGATACAAAGCGCAGGAGGAGAACCAGAGCCCATGAAATTATGAAGCCCCATACTGCATCCGGTTTATACTCCAGACGCATGACCTTCTCTTCCCAGTCGCTTTCTCTTGAATGCAACGCAGTCTCATAGATGAAACAGCTTGCACAGATGCTGCAAAGAATCAGAGGAAGTACCAGAGACAGCATTGAAAGGAGCGCGACATATGCAATAAGAGCAGAATCGACTCCAGGCAGTACCATGCTCAGTACAGGCCCAACCAGAGCAGCAAACGCATCATTGAAGAGTCCGTGAAGACTTTCAAGGAGCGCCCTATCAGAATAAAAGAATGCAACATAGGCAAGCGCGAGAACGAGTGATGGAAGCAGCGTCATAAAGATCCTCTTCATAACACTCATTCCGCTTGTGCTCAGCCAGACTATTCCTGCCGCTGACAGCGACAAAGGAATAAACATCTCAATCATCAGGACGGCGGCTCCCAGTTTGCCCGCAGTGAACAGTCCTCCGTAAATACCGGATGCAACGAGGTTCAGGGCAAAGCTTATCGCAATAAGCAGAATAGCGCCGTTCCTGCCATGTCTGATGGAAAAGAACAGAAGAGGTGCTACGGCTATTAACGATGCAAATCCGACATTTGACATCACCGCACTCAGTAAGAGAAGCAGTATAGCCTCCCCTGCTGTCCTCAGTCTGTTATCCATCATCTCTCACTTCTTCTCGAAAGGAAGGTAAGCAAGAACTCTTGCTCTCTTGATCTCCCTGTTGAGTGCTCTCTGGTGCTTTGCGCATGTACCAGTGATGCGTGCAGGAAGGATCTTTCCGCGCTCTGTGATGTAGCGGCGGAGCATGTCAGGGTTCTTGTAATCTGCTGGAGCTGCGCCCTGGCAGAACTTACAGACCTTCTTCTTGAAGCCCATCTTTCTTGCCCCCATCTTTCTGTCTTTGAGGGCACCGTCTTTCTCTGCGAAATCCTTATCTTCGTGCATTTTTGACTCCTATCAGAATGGAATCGAGTCATCTTCAAATGACTCTGGACCTGGTCCCGGAACCGGCTGGGATGGTGCACTCTGCACATTCTCTCTCGCCACGTTCTGAGGACGCTGAGAATACTGGCTGGAGAAATTTCCGCCAGAACTCTGTCCCTGATTTCCACCGGAAAGCAGGGATAGCGTATTGACTACGACATCCAGCTTCGATCTCTGCTGTCCATCGGTTTCCCATTTGTTCTGTCTGAGCTCGCCCTGTACAGCAACCTGCTTACCCTTCACAAGATACTGGCTTATTGACTGTGAATTCTGACCGAAATACACACAGTCGATGAAGGATGGCTCGTCAGTCCACGAACCGTCAGCGTTCCTCTTTGACCTGTTGACGGCAACTGTGAATGACAGGAATCCTGAACCTGAAGAAGAGTATCTGAGCATCGCATCGCGGGTTAGGCGCCCGACAAGTATAACCGAATTGATATCAGTAGCCATAAGCGATTTTACTTCCTTTCCGGATTAACGAACAGGAACTTGAGAACGAGCGTTGAAAGCTGGAACACATTGCTCATAGGAGCGATTGCTGCTGTATCAGCCTTAAGCTCAAAGTAGACGTAGTGGCCCTTCTCCTGCTTCCTGATTACATAAGCAAGTGTCTTGACACCGAGATCCTCTTCCTTTGTGATCTCAACGCCGTTGCGCTCGAAGGTGCTCTTTACAAGCTCAAGGCCTGACTTTGTCTTCTCTTCGTCTGCATCGAAGATGACTGTGAACTCATAATTCTGAATCATGGTTCCTCCTTGTGGTCTTTAGAATCGATCCGGACATACGCCCGGATAAAGAGGTCAATGGTTTATATCATCAGAGCGCACTGAGAGTCAATACATTATCACAATACAAGGAAATGCAAAGAGAAAAATGTATGAAAATCTGAGCCAGTTCACAGGTTTTGCGCAATGTGCTTTCTACCCTACTGTGTGATAATCCCGAGAGAAAGGAGAAAAACAATGAAGCGACAACAAATTGCTTTTGCTGCCGTAGGGTTACTCCTTATGGCACTTATCATTGGATGCTCTTCAGACCCATCAGGCTCAAAGAGCATAAGCGCTGCATCTTCTGCCATAAGCGCCATGTCGGAGGCAATCTCCGTAGAAGAAAGCAGCATGGATACTGAAAACAGAGTTTCTATTGACGAGAACAACACGTTCATGGTCGAGAACTTTGTCGCAGAAGATGGAACGGTAATCACGGGAAGTTTCAACGTAGGCAGTGACGGAACAATCATCGATGCCTCGCTTACCGTGACCATAAACGGTCAGGAACTGCGGTTTGTCATGGAAAACAGCACGGAGGCTACGATTGATGAAAAGCCTGTTCCTCCATCGGAAATAAAGAAGACGATGACAAAGGCTCAAAGGATGGCCTTTGCAGCCTTCATGAATGGTCTCGAGGAGGCTCTCGATGTTCTTGATGAGGCAATCATGGAGGACTGGCTTGAGGACAAATATGAAGACAGATGACCTGGAACTTACGAGATAAGAGACAATCCATGGCTTGAAGGAACGGTAACCGTTGCCAGAGAGGAACGAGGAGATGATGACACAGAAGTAGTTGCTGCAGATATAAGAAAGTTCAGGATTCCTCTTCCAGTAGGTGGCGAGATCAGCGGGAGTTTCAGATTCTCCGGCGGGGAAGAAAGGATGAAATCGGATATAGATGTATCGATAAGCAATCTGAATGAAAGAGATGATGGCTTCCTGATCAGCCTCTCCAATCTCACAATCGATGCAGCAGTTGAAGCCGGGGAGAGATTCGACGAGGATTATTTCCGCTTCCAGGGCCTGATAGACGGCTCCTACTCCATCAATGGCGAGAACCATGAAATCCATTTCGATGGAACGATGGAGGGAGAGGATGACGACTATTTCCACTTTGGAAAATACACTCTAAGAATAGATGGAGAGGATGTTGCCATCGGGCGGCAATACAGAACAAGGTGAAATTGGTGGACTGTCATATAAATCAGTTTTGAGGATTGACAGCATTCATTAATCGTCTACAGAGCAGGACTTCGGTCCTGCTTTGTATATAAATATAAATGGTCAGGGATTCTGCACATTCCAAGGACCTTCATGCATATGAAGTCTCTTCTCATCAACTTATCTATCTTCCGGAAGGAGAATGCCCATAAGATTATCAGTCAATCATCTTCGAAGGGCGGATCTGTACGGTCCCACTTTTCTCCCCTTGTGGAAAAAGCGCATGTAGTAAAACATGAAGATATGTTTATATTTCTAATGTGACTACCGTTGTGTCTTTTCTGCAAACATATATTCCTGAAATGCCACTATGTTGATATACAAAACTCTCCAAGGAAAAGCATTTTGCAACAGCCACATTTCTTCTGTCAAAACTTCCTTGCAATATGTATTATTAAACCATGTTCGATGCACATGCCCACCCCGGAGAGATCTGCTCTAACGCATTTGTCTCCTCCGCTTCCACATGCGAATATGAAATCCTCCGCCCATTTCGTTTCAAATCAATCGGAACGATTGCAGAAGGTGGAATGGATCCGGATTTCACGCTCATGGAAAAGGCTGCGAAGGAAGGCTACCATATCGGGGAAATTGGCCTCGACAGGCGATGGCCTGATATGGAAAGACAGGTAGATATATTCATAAAGGCCCTGTCAATTGCAAAGGAATATGACAGAGTCGCAGTACTCCATACCGTAAGAGAATACGGCAAGACACTTGATATACTCAGGAAACTGCAGCTACCCCGCTTCATCGTTCACTCATTCACAGGCTCTGCGGAAATAGCAGAATGCTTCATAAAGCTCGGAGGAATCATATCGATATCCCCTGCGGCGGAGAAGACAAAGCACTTTCATGAAATTCTGAAGCTTCCTTTCGTGACTGAGACAGATATGAGAACCGGAAAGGAAGAAAGAGGCGTTCTTCTTGAGTGGAACAGGAAGCTTTCCGCTGTCACAGGCATCGACATCGGAGAAAGAAGCGAGAGGATGATGATGGAGGTTTTGCATGAATGAGCAGTTTCAGAGAATCGCAAGGTTCATAGGAGAAGAGAATGTAGAGATTCTCTCCAGGAAGAAAGCTTCCGTTGCCGGTGTGGGAGCTGTAGGAGGATATGCTATCGAGATGCTCATACGCTCAGGCCTTGGCTCGATCACCCTCCTTGATTTCGATACTGTCTCAGTAAGCAATATAAACCGACAGATCATCGCGCTCCATTCAACCGTCGGCAGGCTCAAGACGGAGGTTATGAAAGAACGCATCCTCGACATCAACCCCGAGTGCAATGTGACGATCATCTCAGAGCACCTCACAAAGGAAAACATGGATGCTTTCTTTTCCGGCTCAGATATCATTCTCGACTGTATCGACAGCGTCGATGCAAAAACAGAACTTCTGGCATCAGCATATGAAAGAAAACTCCCCATTCTGTCCTCAATGGGAGCTGCATTAAGAAAGGACACATCGCTTATAAGAAGTGCGGACATAATGGATACATGGGGCTGCCCGCTTGCAAAGAGAATACGCTCAGGGCTCAGGAAGAGAGGAATCGGAAGAGGCATAGAGTGCGTGTTCTCCCCGGAGAAGGTCAATTTCAGCTACATACAGCCTGACGATGATCCGGATGCGGAGGATGGGGAGAATGGAAGGAAAAGACTCGTGCTCGGGTCGCTGCCATATGTGACGGCAGTCTTCGGAGAGAAGATGGCCGAGCTTGCACTGAGAAAGCTGCTTCCCGTCTCTGTTCTTTCTGCCCAGGCTTCCGGTATGCCGGGACAAAAATAATACCACCGATATCTCTACCGGTGGCAAGTAAGATAGCAAGAAGATTACTTCTTCTTATGTCTATTCATTCTGAGTCTTTTCTTTCTCTTGTGAGTTGCTATCTTATGCTTCTTTCTTTTCTTTCCGCAAGGCACAATGCTGCTCCTTATCCATATGGAATTTTGTAATTACCGGTTCATTGTGCTTTTTTCGTTTTCTGCTGTCAAGTGGCATTGGCACGAAAGACCTGTCTCTTGGTAATTTTTTCAGATTAGTCAGTTTATACTACCTCTCTGGTATAGTTTTCTGCTTTCACGACAACGTGTTTCTGTCTATACTGAACCATGTGAGAGTTCTTATCCTTGGCCTCGGTTCATCCGGAGGCGGCGCAGAAGCAGCTGAATACTATCTCAAGCTTGGACATGATGTAGAAATCGTCGGTTCTCAGGAAAGAAGGGAGAATGAGATGATGGTGTCCCTGCTTGAGTCAAAAGGTGCTGTTTTCATACGGAAGGATTCTCTCATGGATGCTGTGGACAAGGCAGATCTTGTCGTAAAGATTCCCGGTGTACCGGTTCCGTACATGGTGAAAAAGAAGGCAAAACAAATCACCAATGACATTGCCGCGCTTCTTGAGAATCCCAAGACAGAGAGGATGCACCGCATAGTCATCGCAGGCTCAAAGGGAAAGACAAGTACTGCATCCGCACTCTCCGATGCCCTCAATTCCATGGGTATCCGTGCAGCATTCTCCGAAAATCTCGGCTACTCTGCATTCCATCTCCTCTCAGATATCGAGAATGATGACAAACTCTACGATGCAGTCATTGTCGAGATGTCGATGCTGCAGGTGAAGGATACGGCATCTTCCCTCGGATACACCTGGCCACGCATAGATATTGCAGCCATAACAGACACCATTCCCATCCCGTCATCCCCTTCCGACATCACATCCGAAGGCTCCCTTTTCATAGGTCCCTGGGTAAGGAAACTCATCATACCCCGCTTCCTGAAGGAAAAGATGCTTTTTTCAGGAATCATCCCCAAGGCAAAGGTGAAGGGATATCCTTCATTCTTCAATCCATTCAAGACAAAGCCCGGGACGGAGCTTGCCTGGGAATGCATAAAGGCACTTGGATACAGGAAGAAGGATATAACGGCAGCATTCAGGGGCTATAAGGGAATACCTAACAGGCTTGAGCTTGTCGCGGTGAGAAAAGGAATATCATTCATAAATGACTCTTCCTCTGTGCTTCCTCTTTCCATCGCATTCTCAATGAGAGGCATGAAGGGAACACCGGTGCATATAATCGCAGGTGGTACGGATAAGAACAATGCAGATGCCGCAGAGCTTCTTCCACAGCTGGATGAAGCCGTGTCGATAACTCTTCTTTCAGGAAGCTTCACAGAAAAACTCATTCCTTTGCTGAGAAGAGAAGGACTGAAGTTCAACGGACCATATGAGAAAATGGAAGATGCGGTTAAAGCGGCTTACGATACAGCGCTTTACCACAGGGATGGAAGAGATAACCCGGAGATAATACTCCTATCCCCGGGCTCATATGCTGATGAGTATTTCACCAACGAATTCGAACGTGGCAATGCTTTCCGCAATGCAGTATCAGAACTTCTCTCAGAGAAGTGACGAGAAGCGTTCAAGCACCGTTCTCGCCTCTTCCTCCTTTCCTTTCTTTCCAAGCATTCCTGATACAGCATCCTCTGTCACCATCAGGGCTACTTTATGAAGTGCAGCCTTTGCTGCATTGATCTGAATCAGAATACGCTCGGCGCTGTCGCCGGATGCAATCATCCGGTCAACAGCATCGATCTGTCCCTTAGCCTTGGCAAGCCTTACATGAATTGCATCAAGATCCAGGTCCATATCGCCTCCTAGCCAACGTTACCGTTGACATACTTGGAAACGCGGAGGAACACACCGTCGTAGCCAAGCTTCTTGCCATCCACAGTCACATAGCCGTCTATCGTCTTCATCGGCATGGCGAAGAAATGATCCGGCTTGATGTATGTGGTCACCTTCTCAACTTCTCCTTCTCCTTCAGCTTTCAGTACTGTTCCCGGCTCGATATCATCAGCGAAGATGACCTCGCATGTTGAATGCGGATCCTCTGCCTCCGGGTCCGATGCTGCAAGGAGCATTCCACGGCTCTTTACTCCGCGGAAGTTTGCCGGCTTGAGATTAGAAACAAGCACTATATTGTGACCAAGAAGTTCATCCTCCCTGTAGAAAGGAACGATCGAGGATACAATCACTCTCGGCTCCTCCTCGCCGCAGTCAAGCGTGAGGATATAAAGCTTGTCTCCACCAGGATGCTTTTCAACCTTCACGATTTTCGCAACCTTGAGAATGACACGGCGTGCAAACTGATCTGTAAGGCTCTCTTCTGTCTTTACGTTATCTTCATTCATATTCTTTCCTTCCTTCTCTGTCTTTTCTCTTTCAAGTCGTTCAGCCTGGGAACCTGAATAGCGCTCCCTGAGCTCTGCAATCCTCTCGTCCTCAAGCTTCTGGAAAAGAAGCTCTGGCTCTCCCACTGCAATGTCCCCATCAAAGCTGCCGACACTATTCCATGTGGCTCCTTCCGACCCGATGAAAGAGAGAATCCTCTCACCGGTAGAGGGCATGTATGGTGTGATCATCACAGCAAGATCCCTGATAAGGTAAAGCAGCGTTCTCAGAAGCTTTGCAGCGCTTTCAGGGTTTTCTTTCCTCATCTTCCAAGGCTCTCCATCCTGGAATGCCTTGTTGCCAATATCAGAAAGCTCGAAGATTGCTCTTATGGCATCGCGCTCATCAGCTCTCTCAAGGGCCTCTGTTATTTCCTTTTCCTTTGCCCTCGCCTCTTCCATGATGGCGCTGTCAATCTCACCGTTTCCAAGGCTTCCATTGTAGAATCTCTTAACGAATGTGAGCGTACGGTTCACGAGATTTGAAAGGTTTCCGATAAGCTCCTTGTTCACCTTGTCCTGGAAATCTGCCCACATGAATGTGAAGTCCGATTTCTCCGGCCTGTTATAGAACATGTAGAAACGCCACACATCGGCAGGAATACCGGTCTCCTCCACATCATTCCCGAAGATTCCTATTCCCTTGCTCTTTGAGAATTTTCCACCCTCATAGTTGAGATACTCGGTGGAAGACATATGGTAGAGCATCGTCCACTTCTCTTTCGTGGCAAGGAGGGAGCAAGGGAAGACGACGGTATGGAATGGTATATTGTCCTTTCCGATGAACTGGTAAAGCTCCGTATTCTCTGGGTCCCTCCACCAGTACTCCCAATTCTCCGTCTTATTCGCCGTTATTGAGATATAACCTATCGGGGCATCGAACCAGACGTAAAAGACCTTATCCTCGTACCCTGGCTTGTTTACAGGAATACCCCACTTCAGATCGCGTGTGATGCAGCGCTCCTGAAGGCCGTCACGGAGCCAGGATGATGTTATCTGGATGGCATTCTTTGCCCAGAAACCCTCAATCGATGCCTTGTCCATCCACTCCTTGAAAACAGGAAGAAGCTTGGGAAGGTTTATATAGAGGTTCTTTGTCTTCCTCAGTACAGGAGTTGCACCGCATACAGAGCATTTCGGATCGACAAGCTCCGTAGGATCGAGAAGCGTTCCGCATTTCTCACACTGGTCACCACGGGCCCCGTCATAACCGCAGTGCGGACAGGTTCCGGAAACGAATCTGTCAGCGAGGAAGCGGCGGCAGTCAGGACAGTAGAGCTGCTCGGTCTCCTTTTCCGTTATATATCCGTTTTTATCGCATTCAGAGAATATGTGCTGGACTATCTCTGTCTGCAGCGGTGTGCTGGTACGTCCGAAGTAATCGAATGAGATATTGAACCACTTATATATGTTCTTATGTATCTCATGGTAGTGATCACAGAGTTCCCGTGGCGTGACACCTTCCTGCAGAGCTCTCGTCTCACTTGCTGTTCCATACTCATCTGTTCCACAGATGTACATCGTCTCATAACCGCGGGAACGGCAGAAACGTGCGAAGACATCTGCAGAAAGGACCTGCATGAGGTTTCCGAGATGAGGAATGTTATTGACATATGGCAAAGCCGAGGTAATCAATCTTTTCTTCATGGCTTTGAGTATACTCAGAGGACGTGTCATCAGCAACCCTCCCCCGGTTGATTTTATCGACCTCTCTCCTTCATTCTGCTACAATCCTGTTATGAACGGTATAAAGCACTTCAATATATCGCAAAAGCTCGTAGCAGCCGTTGTTGCCGCGCTTATCGTAATAGCAATCCTTGCAACGAGCTTTTTTTCCGTTGATCAGACGGAGAACGCTGTCGTTCTGAGGTTCGGAAAGTATGTCCGTACCGTAGGACCAGGGCTTCAGATGAAGCTTCCGCTTGGAATCGAAAGGAACTACAACGTGGAGACTGCGGTTGTAAAGACCCTTTCATTCGGGTACAGGGGAATTGATCCATACGGCACATCGCTTCAGGGAGCATTCATGACACCCGATGAGTCGATGATGCTCACAGGAGACCTGAACATCGTGGATGTGGAGTGGATCGTACAGTACAGAATCAGCGATCCCAGAAAATATCTTTTCTCAATCCATGACAAGGAAACAACAATACGCGACATTTCCCAGTCAGTCATGAACCAGCTTGTAGGTGATCTTCCGATCCTTGCGATAATGACAAGCGAGAGAACGAACATCGAATACGAGGCCCAGAGCGCCATGCAGGAGATATTCGACCGCTATGATTCAGGCATCGACATAGTCGCCGTGAAGCTTCAGAACATCATGCCTCCAGAGGGAGAGGTGCAGGATGCCTTTGAAGATGTGAACAAGGCGATACAGGATATGAACACTCTGATAAACGAAGGCAAGCAGTACTACAATCAGGAGATACCTGCAGCCCAGGGAGAAGCGGACAAGATCATATCAGAAGCTGAAGGGTATGCCGCAGAGCGTATCAATATGGCCAAAGGTGATACTGCAAGGTTCACGGCAATGCTTGAGGAGTATGAGAAGAACAAGGAGACGACTGCGGAAAGACTTTACATAGAGACAATGGAGGAAGTGCTCACAAGCGGAGAAGGAAGAACCACTTTGATTGACAAGACGCTGGAGAACTATCTGCCTCTTGAGATAATGGGAGGAAACGTATGAAAAAGGCGATAACGATATCCCTGTCAGTACTCATTCTTCTTGCTGTGATCCTGCTTCTCGGTCCATTTTATATGGTGAACGAGGGAGAACAGGCCGTAGTGACCCGCTTCGGACGGATTGTGGACACAGAAACAGAGGCCGGCCTGAAGCTCCGTGTTCCTTTCATAGACAGCGTTACAAGGTATCCTTCCACCCTCCTTTCATGGGATGGGGATGCCCAGAGAATTCCGACAAAGGAGAATCAGTTCATCTGGGTCGATGCCACAGCACGCTGGAGAATAACGGATCCATATACCTTCTACATGACAGCAAAGACTGTCGAGGGAGGAATAGCGCGGCTCAATGATCTTCTTGATTCCACCATACGTACCGTGATCTCCGAGAATTATCTGAACGAAGCAGTACGTTCGACAAACCGCATCAATACGATGGAATACAGCGAGGAAATAAACAACGATCTCGAAAACGAGGAGGATGCCGAGACTCTGAGGTCTCTCACAGATACAAGGCAGAGACAGGAGGAGATAGAGATCGGACGCGACGGACTATCGGATATGATGCTGCAGGAAGCCGCTCCTCTCACCCTCGATTACGGAATAGAGCTTGAGGATGTGATCATAAGACAGATAAGATACTCCGATGATCTTACAGACAGTGTCTATTCAAGGATGATCAAGGAACGCAGCCAGATTGCGGAAGCATACAGATCATATGGACGCGGTCAGCTTCTCTCATGGCAGGGAAGAACGGAGAATGAGAAGAGGACAATACTCTCAGAAGCATATGCAGAAAGCGAGAGGATAAAAGGAGAGGCGGATGCCGCAGCTGCGGAAATCTACAGCAATGCATACTCTGCAGATCCCGGATTCTTCAAGCTCTGGACGACACTGGAAAGCTACAGGAAAACGCTTCCTTCAATGGACAAGACACTCTCCACGGATATGGCTTATTTCAGCTCCCTCTACTCGCCGGACCTATGATACGGAAACTGCATAAGAAGGAGATAGAAAGGCTTTCCGGATCATCATCGTGCAATGCTTTCTTTCTCAATGATCTCCAGGATGTGCTCGGACACGATGATGGAGATGTCCTTGAAACAGACGGACTTTATATAATCAGATATCCGTTCACGGCAGTTGTGGAGAGAAAGGATGAAAAGGATCCGGGGAAGGAAGATGCCGAGGAAATGCAGAGGATGGGCTGTAATGTGTTCTCTGCACCGTCCTCCGTGCTCTCCCCCATCCTTCCTTTTCTTGATGGATACAGAGAGGAAGAGAGAAAGATGATGACGATAACACCTTTCTCATTTCGCAGAGCGGAAAGGGATGAGAGAGTCAGAGTGCTTCGTACGGCAAGGGACTTCCTTTCCCTTTTCAGGCTTTACAGGGCAACGGACGGAATGAATGAAACATTCTCAGAAGATGAGGACGGGCATAATCTTGACTCCTTCCTCTCGCGTTCGTTCCCATTCACATCTGTTGCGCTCTTTGAGAGAGGAAAAGCCGTATCAGGGGCATATATCGGAAATCATCAGAGAAGGAACGCAACAGTATCTGGAGTGGCGACACATCCGGACTTCAGGAAAAGAGGCTTTGCATCGTCGGTTGTTTCCGAGCTTGTCGATATAGCTTTCTCGGAAAACATGATGCCGATGCTCTCCCTCTGGTATAATAATGAGGAAGCCGGAAGAATATACAGGAAGCTTGGCTTCAGAGATGAAGGGACATTCCTGCATCTGAGAAAGGAGAAAACATGAAATTCGTCAGATTCATATACGAAGAGAATGAGCGCTATGGCCTTCTTGAGAACAGCAGTATCGCACTTATCGATGGAACACCATTCGGGGAATACCGTATCACGGATGAAACTGTAGACAGAGAGGACATAGAGCTTCTCTACCCTGCTCCATTTTCAAAGGCGGTGTGCATCGGCCTCAATTACCGCGACCATGCAGAGGAATTCGGGCTCCCGATTCCCGAAACTCCTGTCGTATTTCTAAAGCCATCGACTTCTGCCCTCTCTCCTGAAGGCGTCATCGAGTACCCTGAGATGTGCCACCGTCTGGATTACGAGGCAGAGCTTGCCGTTGTTATCGGGAAGACGGCAAAGAACGTAAGGGAAGAAGAGGCTATGGACTTCATTCTCGGCTACACTATTGCCAATGATGTGACAGCACGCGATCTGCAACCGAAGAACGGGCAATGGACCATAGCGAAAGGTTTTGATACTTTCATGCCACTGGGACCGTATATCTCTGACGAGGTCGATGGATCGGGGCTCATGATAACAAGCCGCGTCAATGGAGAGACGAAACAGAAATCAAACACATCGAATCTCATCTTCCCAGTTCCATACCTTGTCTCGTACCTTTCCCATGTGATGACACTCCTTCCCGGGGATATAATCTCAACAGGTACACCGGGAGGTATTTCAGGAATGCAGAAAGGCGACAAAGTAGAGATTGAGATCGAGGGCCTTGGCATCCTGAGAAACACTATCGGCTGATGCTCCGGAGGCAGTACCCATAACCGGAAGAAATGCGCCCCCCTTTCTCCAGGAATTCCTTCGCCTTTTCAGAAAGGGAGGTAGAGATTGGATATGATGAGACATCGTCGGAAACAAAACCGAAAATCCTCTCCTCTGCCTGCCTGTCATCCTCCTTTCCCAGCAAAGTGAAAAGGGAAGAGAAACGCCTTATTCTCGCCTCAGGTCCAAGCATTGATGAAATCTCAGGGGAAAGAAGCCAGGAATGAGTCAGGAAATATGCGCTTTCAGAGTGAAAGAAGCGAAGCGCATATGAAAATGAAGACTCTGTCCCATCAAGGTCCGCCCCTTCCGGGATGTGGACATGATATACGGGCTTATCCAGCTTCACACCGCTCCATATTGCGGGAAGAGGAAGGGATGGGACTTCGAACTGCAGCTCACCCAGACGGAAAAGACGGAGACTGATATGCCCTCTGAACCAGTGTATGCGGTCAAGCCCCCTCTTTCCTGTATGGCGTCTATACCAGTCTGCCCATATGCGGATATCCGAGAAAGTCGAGAAGAAGACATTATCAGGAATTGCCATCTCCTGATACTTTGCATAGGTCGAGAATGCAAGCTGAAGGACCGATGAGAGAAAGAAAATCTCCGGCTCATTGCTCTTCATTCCAAGCATACGGAATGCATCTATGTCATCAAGAAAGAGCTTCTCAGTCCCTTCATCAACCGGGTATGCATCGAAGATATCCGCAAATTCAGCACAATCTGTTTTCTTAAGAAAAGTATCAACGTCCATCATCAAAAAAGCCCGAAGAAACCTTCGGGCTATAGCGAGAAAGGGACTCGGACCCCTGACCGAGCGGATATGAGCCGCTTGCTCTACCAACTGAGCTATCTCGCCAGATTACCGTGCCACGCGAGCACTCCATTGTTTATACACGTTTGAGGGATAAATGTAAAGTGCTTTTTCTCATGTTCTGCTTATTTTCATTCCTCTTTTCTTATTTTCATCTGGAGTGGATAATCACAATATGATCATTGCCGTCATTATCATCCTGTCCGTCCTCCTCATTCTTGCTTTTTCAGGAATGTATTTCGTATATTTCGCTCTTTACAAAAAAGATGGTTTCAATCCCGGCATCGTGCCGGAAAAGGAGAAGGAAAACAGAGACGGAAAGAGGATAACAGAAAGAAACAGAGAATCTTTTTCAGCTTTCACAGAGCGATTCATGAATGGGCATCAAGCAGAAATCCTCGAAACGGAGACTGATGATGGCCTTACGCTTAAAGCCGAGTTGCACAGGAACGACTCTCATAGATACGCCATTCTCATCCACGGATATATGGGAGATAGGACACAGATGAGAGATATCGCGGCAGTTTATTTCCAATGGGGCTTCTCTACGCTGCTTCCTGACAACAGAGCGCATGGGGAGAGCGATGGAAAGTGGATCGGCATGGGCTGGCTTGATAAGGATGATATCCTTCTGTGGATCCGGAGAATAGTCGCAGAAGACAGAAACGCAGAGATTGTGCTGCACGGGGTTTCAATGGGAGGAGCTGCCGTGATGATGGCATCAGGTCTGAGCCTCCCGGACAACGTGAAGGCAATAGCGGAAGACTGCGGCTACACATCGGTATGGGCAATATTCAGAGATGAGCTGAAAGCGCTTTATCATCTGCCATCATTTCCCCTTCTCCATTCCTTTGCGCTTTTCTCCAAGCTTTTCGCAGGCTACTCACCGAAAGAGGCCTCAAGCATCAAGGCTCTTAAAGCATCCTCAATCCCAATCCTTTTCATTCACGGCGACTCTGACCATTTTGTCGGAACATACATGCTGGAGCTGAATTACAGTGCAAAACAGGGTGAGAAGGAGAAGCTTCTCATACATGATGCCGGACACGCTGAAGCTTATCTGAGGGAACCTGAGCTATACTTCAGCACTCTTAAAGCATTCCTTTCGAACTTCATGAGAATCTGACAAAGTCATAATGTGCCTCTCCACCAGATTCCTTATTATCCCTGTTTCTTGCCCATAGCGTGAATTTTGCACCTGTCCAGGTTGCACGCATGAGAGGAAATACATGTCTTGCGCTTATATACCGCTCTCCATCGGAAGAGAATGAGAGAAGATAGTTCCCGTCTTTCCTGAGTTCAAGACGGAGGAAAACACAGGAAGAGGAAACCGGGTATTCTTCCACCATCTCCTCCTCGGCCATTCCCTCGAATGTCTTCTCAGTCACACGGCCTCTGTATACACGGACTTTGTAACCATCCCCATCGTAGCTCAGGGCAATGTATCCGTAAAGATGTCCGATCATGCCGATGGCAGCTTCATCTCCCCTCACCTTTCCTTCAAGCGTCACACATGAGATGACACGGAAACTGTCGCGCTGAGAAATCTGGGTAAGGGCATTCGGTGCATACCAGAGAAGATTCTCACGCTCGCTGTTCTTCCGGCAGAAAAGCGTCAGGCAGCTTTCCTTCTTGGACAGGGAATAGAAAGACTTGCAGGGATTCGCCTGCCATTGCCACTGGAGACCAAGGGAAGGAGAATCGAATTCATCGGAAGTGACGACAGAATAACACGGCGCCCCCTGTACAGGAAGTCTGTAGGACATCACAGGCTCGCCTATTCCGTCACCGTCAGAGTCAGAACCGATCATGGGCCAGTCATCATGGAATGCCATTGGCTGAAGATGGATTATCCTGCCAAGCTCGTTCACGTCCTGGAAGTGCAGGAACCAGTCAGAACCATCGGGAGCAGTGACCCAGCCTCCCTGATGAGGACCATTTACAGTGCTTCCACCTTTATGCATCACCACCCTGTATTCATATGGGCCATATACAGAGCGGCTTCTGATACAGCACTGCCATCCTGCCGAGACACCTCCTGCAGGAAAAAGGATGTAGTAGTATCCATTTCTTTTATATGCCTTCGGCCCTTCTGAGACGGGTGCGATGACAGAGCCATCGAAGATGATTCTGTATTCTCCGATTGTCGTCCTGCACTCCTTATCAATCTCGATCATGGCTATCACATCCTTCTTTCCGGAGCGTGAGTATGCGAATGCAAAGACCATGTAAGCTCTTCCATCATCATCCCACAGCGGACATGGATCTATCCAGCCCCTGGTATGAGTGAGCATGTTTATCTCAAACTCTCCCAGGATATCTCGGGAACGAGCGACAGCAATACCTTCGTCCACAAGAGGGATGAATATGAAGAATTCCCCGTCATGATACCTTATCGAGGGTGCCCATGTGCCTGAACCATGGCTGGGTCTTTCATACTTTTGCCAGCCAAGGTTCTTCACTGCATAATTCACTATCTCCCAATGCACCAGATCCCTGGAATGAAGGATCGGCACGCCGGGAAGATATGTGAAAGATGACGAGACCATGTAGAAATCATCACCTACGGCAATAACATCAGGATCCGAGTAATCTGCATGGATTATCGGATTGGTGTAAAAGTCAAAGCTCATCTGAATATCTGGGAAAGAGAGTCGGAGTATCTGAGCCACCTCTCATACCCCGCCCTGTATATCTCTTTCTGAGATTCATCAGGATAGGCCGAGGTACTGTCATCATATGCAATGTGCTCTCTTCCGACATCCTCGATCCTTCCTCCTTCGAGGCACCACATACCATGGAGCGCTGCACCGAAAGCCGCAGCTTCCCTTATCACAGGAACACGAACCGGACACTGTGTCATATCAGCAACAAGCTGTCTCCATACGCGGCTCTTTGAACCGCCTCCGGTAAGAGTCAGTGAGCTGACATCTATTCCGTTCTCCCTGAATGCATCAAGGCCAAGTATGAATTCATATGTCACACCTTCAAGCGTTGCCCGTGCAATGTTCTCCCTGCTGACATTCCCCTGCCTCATGCCAAGAAGCACGCCTTCTCCATGAGGATAATCAGGAACACGCTCCCCATTGAAAAAGGGAAGCATCATGAGGCCTCCGGCCCCGGGGCCTGCTTTATCAGCAGCAGCATCGAACACCTTTACATCAAGTTCAAAAAGCTTTCTCAGGGTTTCGGAAGCCACTGTACAGTTCATCGTGCAGAGAAGAGGAAGCCACACGCCTGTACTGGAAGCAAAAGAAGCAAGGCGCAGCTTGGCATCATGGAATGGATGGGATGAGGAGGAGAAAAGAGTGCCAGATGTTCCAAGGCTCATCGTGACAACACCATCCTCCACAGCACCTGTTCCGATGGCGCTCATCATATTGTCGCCACCGCCGGACGCTATCACAGTGTCTTCTGCAAGATCAAGCTCTGCCGCGCATTCCTTCCTGATTCTTCCGATTATCCCTGGCTTAGGGGAAATTGCAGGAAGCTTATCCATCAGACCCGGGGCAACAGCCGCAGCAGCCTCCTCGTCCCAGTCCCCTTTGAAGACATTCATTATTCCCGTGCCAGATGCATCACCGCGCTCCATGACAATCTCTCCGGAGAGATACCAGTTGATATAATCATGAGGAAGGAGGACATGAGCCGTTTTCTCATAAAGCTCCCTGTGGTTCTTCCACAGCCATCTGATTTTGCTTGCAGTATAGCCTGGCAGAATAGGATTACCAAGCCTGGAGGCTACTGCTGCCCTGCCTCCAAGAGCGTTCTCAATCTCGGTGCATTCTGCAGCTGTGGATGTGTCACACCAGAGCTTCACATTATAAAGCACATCGCCTTTGGCGCTCATCGGGACAAAGCCATGCTGCTGTCCAGAAACGGAGATGACTCTGACATTTCTCTTTATTCCAGGGTCAATGGCGGAAAAACAAGCTCTTATGGCATCTATCCACCATCCGGCTTTCTGCTCCCTTACACCGCCCTCTCCTTCTATCAGGTCCAGCGGGGCGGAAGATGAAGCGATTATGCTCTTTTTATCACTGTCATAAACAACGACTTTTATACTCTGCGTACCAGCGTCTATTCCTGCTGCAAACATCCTAGCCTCCACAAGGAGAATTCTAGCATGACGAAAAGTGCAAAAGTAAATTTTTTGTGAAAAAAAATCCTTCCGGATTCTCACCAGAAGGACTTACCTTGGAGTGCGGTCGACTGGACTTGAACCAGCACAGCTCTCGCCACTAGCACCTCAAGCTAGCGTGTCTACCAATTCCACCACGACCGCTCGACAGGCATAGAATTTAGGCTATTTCAGGACTTTCGTCAATAGAATCGGCAATATTTTTTTCATTTTTGGATACTACCGATTCTATTTCACTGAAATAGAAGGAATTACAGAAGTGCAAAACCTTTTGACTCAGCTTCTGCTCTAGCCTCGCTCTGCCATACGGAAGCCTGGACTTCTCCGACATGGGCTTTATGAAGAAGGAACATGCAGAGCCTGGACTGTCCGATGCCGCCTCCTATGGTCTGAGGATACTCTCCTTTAAGAAGCCTCTTGTGCCAGTAAAGCTCAGAGCGTCCCATGCAGCCGCGGATTTCAAGCTGCCTAAGAAGGGAATCCTTGTTTACTCTTATTCCCATGCTTGAAAGCTCAAGTGAATCAGAGCGCACAGTATCCCATACAATGATGTCACCATTGAGTCCATGGTATCCATTCACGGTCTCTGTGGACCAGTCATCATAATCAGGAGCACGTCCAGAGTGAGGAGGATTGCCATATCCTATGCCTATTAAGAACACAGCCCCATAGCGCTTTGCAAGCTCTCTCTCCCTCTGCTGAGGGGAAAGATCCGGGAACTCTGCAGCAGCTTCCTCTGTATGAACAAATGTGATTTCATCAGGAAGCGTATCATAAAGTATCGGATAATCCTCTTCAAGAAGGAAGGCAGTACGCTTTATGGCGCTGTAGATATCACGTACTGTGGACTTGAGATAATCGAGATTCCTCTCCTCCTCCGTCATGACCTTCTCCCAATCCCACTGATCAACATAGATTGAGTGAATCGCATCTATATCATCATCTGGGCGGAGCGCATTCATATCCGTGTAGATTCCACGTCCCGGCCTCACTCCATAATCGGCCAGCGCCATTCGCTTCCATTTGGCCAGTGACTGGATAATCTCCATTTTCTCTCCACCGAGATTCTTCACGCTGAAACGGACAGGATTCTCAATGCCATTGAGATCATCATTGATACCGGATCCTGACGGAACGAAAATCGGGGATGTGACCCTTGAAAGCTTCAGAGCTCCTGAAAGAGAGCGCTCAAACGTATCCTTTGCATCCTTTATAGCCTTCTCTGTCTCATGCTGATTGAGAAGAGGTTTGTAATTATCTGGAAAATACATATAAAACTCCTCCGTCATTATCGCATTTTCCGGCAATCTTGTTTAGAGGCTGTTCACAGAGAACAAACTAATATATACTCCACCTCGTTTTAGGAGAAATAATTATGAAAGACAAAGGATTCTTCGCAGAATTCAGGAAGTTCATATCAAGAGGCAATGTCATTGATATGGCTGTTGGTATCACTGTAGGCGGCGCATTCACAGCAATCGTCAATTCATTCGTGAATGATTTCATAAATCCGATCGTAGGTCTTCTTGTGGGAGGAATAGACTTCTCCTCACTTCAGATCGTTCTCAAACCAGCAACGGAGACTACAGAAGCAGTTGCAATCAGATATGGTCTTTTCATCAATGCAATCATCTCTTTTGTAATCATCGCATTCGCGCTTTTCCTGGTCGTGAAGGCATTCAACAAACTCAAGGACTCAGCAGCGAAGAAGGAAGAGAAGGCTGCAGCACCCGCAGTGCCTCCAGCTCCTCCTGCAGACATCCAGCTTCTGACAGAAATCCGCGATCTCCTGAAAGAGAGGAAATGACAAAGAAGTTGAAGCGAGCTGAAAAAGCTCGCTTTTTAATTTAATCAATTTCTTTACAAAGAACAAATTAATATATACTTCATTAAGAAATAATACAATCTGTATTGACAATCGGTTTCCTTTTAACGATTATATGGCCGACAAAAGAGAGGGATTCTTAAGGAGTCGATATGACAGATAGAGATAGGATCCTTATTAAGCAGATTGCCGGAAGCTATATCCCCGGAGAGGAGATGGCTTTATATGGCAGCATACAGAACTACAGAAGACATGAGCGCCACGAAGGCCGTGATATTTCCTTCTACAAGGCTGCAAGGGAATGGAACGAAAAAGTCTTCCTTCCGATTATCTCAATACTCAGAAATGATGCAGCAATCTCCATGGCACTCGGGCACGATATCAAAGCGGCATTCTTCGCCTCGCTGTATGCAACCGAAAGCAATGGATTCAGAATTGACGAGGAAACAATAAGAAGAGAGGCAATGGAGAAGGCCCATGGTTTCAGGGCCCTCATCTCAAGACTTATCGCTTAGTCTTTGTAGTAAATCGAATGCCTGACTTTCTCGGCTTCCGGAGCACCAAGGAGAAGCTCCACGAGCTTCAGGCCGAGATCGAATGCCCAGCCGGCGCTCTTTGCCGTTATGATATTCCCATCAACGACAACACCGGATGATGAGAAAACGATATCCGGGGCATAGCTTTCACAGCCGGGAAAGCATGTTGCATTCTTTCCCTTGAGAAGCCCAAGAGGAGCAAGTACGACAGCAGGGGCTGCACAGATAGCAGCTACAAGCCCTGTCTGCGCTGTCTTCACGAGTATCTCATTGACTTTCCAGGACTGGGAAAGATTGACGCTTCCCGGCATACCACCTGGACAGAAGGCAGCAGAGAACGATTCATCATCTCCTACAGAGTCGAGCGTAGTATCAGCTTTGACAGTGACGCCATGGGACGATGTGATGTACTCTCCCTCAACGCCGGCAGTGACAACATCAAGACCGGCTCTTCTCATCACATCAACAGGGCACAGCGCCTCTGTCTCCTCAAAACCATCAGCAAGAAAAACAATCACTCTCATAGTATTTCCACCTTTCCGCCATTCTTTCTGGCCTCGCGGACAAGAGCAGCGGCATTCTCCACTATTCTTTCTGTCTCTTCCCATCCGATGCAGCCATCGGTGACAGAGACACCATACTCAAGCATGGAAGGATCCGAAGGTATTTTCTGAGAGCCTTCCTTTATATTTGATTCGAGCATGAAGCCCCTGATGTTCCTGTCTCCCCATCTCACCTGGTCGATGACGGATCTGAGGACTCTTTTCTGTCTGGAGAAATCCTTATGGCTGTTCTGGTGGGAACAGTCGACAAGGATACTTGGCCGAACACCGGCTTTCTCCATCATCCTAGTAGCTTCCTCGACATCATCCTCGTAGTAATTCGGTCCCTGATCTCCTCCACGGAGAATAAGATGCGTGGCATTATTCCCGGCTGAATGGAAGATTGCAAGCTTACCGTCCCTTCCGACACCGATAAAAGAAGCAGGATTGGCTGCGGCCTTTGCCGCATTCACAGCAGCTGTAAGGTCTCCGGATGTGCTGTTCTTGAAGCCGACAGCGACAGAGAGACCTGAGGCAAGGGAGCGATGTGTCTGGCTCTCGGTCGTCCTGGCTCCGATTGATGACCAGCTCATAAGCTCATCCGTATACTGAGGGACAATCGGATCAAGCACCTCACAACCTACAGGCAGACCGATATCCGTTATATCAACAAGAAGGCGGCGCGCTATCATGAGGCCTTTCTCGATATTCCCGCTATCGTCCATATCCGGATCGATGATGAGTCCCTTCCAGCCAAGCGCGGTTCTCGGTTTCTCGAAATATGTCCGCATTACGATAAAAAAGACATCCGAGACACTAT
>CASEGX010000031.1 GCA_949287505.1 uncultured Spirochaetales bacterium
CCCCGCTTCTTTTTCCGTGCCCTCTCAGGCACCGAGGCTGTATTCTGCACACTTTCCCCTTCCTTGTAAACCCCTTTACACAACTTTTTGCCAACTTTTTCCGCCTTCTTTTCATATCTGATTTACACAGAAGAAGTTATCATTTGAAAAAATTTTTATTGGTAAACATACACTGAAAAAATGGATTCACATGGAGCGCAGCCTTATTTTCTCTCCCCTGAGTTCGTAGCGTTTATGTTCGGTATCAGGCAGCAGAACCCTCGCATGTGTCTGCCTGTAGGACAATGGACTCATACCATAGTGCTTCTCAAATGTGTGAGCGAAGTGCTGCCTGCTGTTGTATCCGACTGAAAATGCAATATCTATGATTCTCAATGTACTGTTCTCCAGAAGAAACACAGCTTCTTTCATCCGTTTCTGTGTCACATACTCAATGATGCTGCATCCCATGGCTTCGGAGAATAAAGCCTGAAGATAGGATTTGCTTATCCCAAGATACTCCGCAATCTCAGGCACCGTTATCGCAGAATGGAGATTTTTATCAATATAGCTACGGGCTTTGCGCAGATATATTATTCCCGGTTCATTTTTACTGGAAACAACGGAGGCTGCAAGCTCGACCATTGTCCTGGAAAGGATGAGGCGTAGAAGATAATCATCTGAATCTTTGCTTCTCTGCATATGAGAGATCAAATCCTTGAGGGAATAGCCAAGAGCCCGGAAATCCATACCGTAAAAACAACAAGGCATCCTACTCTGGAATTCCTGAAAGACACCGCACTCATCAAGTAGCCCGTAAAGAGGCATACCTGTGTCTGATTCCGAAAGAATGAATTCAAGATTAAGTATGGCACAGGGGCCATTGGAAGCGATTTCCAGACAATGAGGAATATGCGGGGAGATGAAAATGAACTGATTAGGCCCGATTCTATATTCCTTATCCTGACAATATACCGTGCAGCATCCTGATGTCACATACATGATTTCGCAGCTTTCATGAGAATGGAAATTCATATGGAATTCCGAAAGCGAAAGAGCATAGAATGCTGTGACTTTTCCATTGATCGTCTTCTTTTCCAATCTTCACCTCTCCGTTTCCACTATGAAACATACGAAATAATCAGACAATATATTGCATTCTCTGAAAAGGAAAATATATCAGATTGCACGGCTTGAAGAAAGAAACACTAGACTAAGCACAGTTTTTGAAAGGAGACCTTACATGAGTTTCAAAGTTTCTTTTATCGGTGCCGGCAGCCTCGTCTTTGCCCGCACACTATTTACGGACATACTGTCAGTCCCGGAATTCCATGATATCGAAGTGTCTTTCACTGATATCAATGAGGACAATCTTGAAAAGACCAGAGCTCTCTGCCAGCGGGACCTTGATGCAAACAACATTCCTATCAGGATCACGGCAACAACGGACCGCAGGGAAGCATTCAGGGACGCAAAGTACATCGTGAACTGTGTACGCATCGGAGGACTCGAGGCCTTTGAGAAAGATATCGAGATCCCTCTCAAATATGGAGTTGACCAGTGCGTAGGAGACACTCTCTGCATTGGCGGAATCATGTACGGACAGAGAGTCATTGCCGAAATGCTGGAATTCTGCAAGGACATCAGAGATGTGGCTGCGCCAGATGCGATAATGCTCAACTACTCCAATCCGAATGCCATGGCAACATGGGCATGCAACAAATACGGAGGCGTCAGGACCATCGGACTCTGCCATGGAGAAGTTCATGGTGAAATGCAGATTGCGGAGGTTCTTGGCATCCCCCGTGATGAGCTGGATATCATATGCGCAGGCATCAACCATCAGACATGGTATATTTCTGTCAAGCATCATGGAAAGGATATGATTCCCTATCTCCTGGAAGCTTTTGAGAACCATGAGAAATACAGCAAGGAGGAAAAGGTCAGAATCGACATTCTCCGCCGTTTTGGCTACTACTCTACAGAATCCAATGGACATCTCTCAGAATACCTTGCATGGTACAGAAAACGTCCGGAAGAGATAATCAACTGGATCGATCTGGGAAAGTGGATCAACGGAGAGACAGGAGGATATCTGAGAGTCACACGCGAAGAGCGCAACTGGTTCGAAACCGATTTCCCCAGAATACTTGAAGAACCGCCCAAGAAGCTTGATGGATCTGAAAGAGGAAAGGAACACTGCTCGTATATCATCGAGTCACTTGAAACAGGAAGATGCTACAGGGGGCATTTCAATGTGATGAATGAAGGCTGTATCTCAAACCTGCCATCAGAGTCAGTCGTGGAAGTTCCATGCTACGTCGACGGAAATGGAATAAGCGTACCCAAGGTTGGCGATCTCCCTCTCGGATGTGCCGCAATCTGCTCTCAGTCCATCTGGGTACAGAAACTTGCTGTAGAAGCGGCTGTACACGGAGATGTGAAGCTCTTGAAACAGAGTGCCCTGATGGATCCTCTTACCGGTGCTGTCTGCAATCCGCAGGAAGTCTGGCAGATGGTTGATGAAATGCTTATTGCCGAAGAAGAATGGCTACCTCAATACAGAAAAGCAATCAAAGAGGCAAAGGAACATTTTGCAAAAGACAAGCTGATTGCTGCGCGGGATTACCATGGGGCTGCCAGACTCAGAGAAAAGACACCTGAAGAAGTTGCAAAGGAGAAAGATAGAAAGATAACAGTATGATTCTGCAATAATAACACAGGCCGGAGGATTGCTCCTCCGGCCACAGGAGAACCTATTCATTCACTCCTGCCACAGCTCAGAACTTATACCTGAGAACGTTCCAGGATGCCTTGTCGAGCTTAACCATATCGGCCTTGAGTTCCTTTGAAGATGGAACCACATTGCCACTCTCTGCAGTATTGGTCTCTTTGAGGCCAAAACCTGACATATAGATATGCTCAACAGGTGTGACATTCTCAGAGAAATCAAGAGAAAGCTCGATATCATCATCAAGCGAACGGTTGAGAACGAATACCGTAAGCTCTCTCTTCTCATCATTTCTTACAGCAACACTGTCGATATACGGAACATTCTTGTACTTCTTGCTGTCATATGTCTCGCAGTATACGTCTACGCCGACTGCGCTTCCGCGTCCATATTCAGAGCAGTGGAAATATGGATAGAAGATCGTCTGAGCCCATGCCTTCTCATCATTTGACATGATAGGAGCAATGACATTAACAAGCTGTGCAAGACATGCGATTCTGACTCTGTCGGAATTCTTGAGGAGCGTGATAAGAAGACCGCCGACAAGGAGCGCATCCTCAAAGTTGTATACATCCTCAAGACGGTGAGGTGCCCTGCCCCAGTGCTCGATAAGCTTGTCGCTCTCCTTTGTATGATACCAGACATTCCACTCATCGAATGAGATGTTGATTGTCTTGTCCGTCTTCTTCTCAGCCTTGACCATATCGCAGATAGAGACAACAGCCTTGATGAATCTGTCCATACCGATGTTCTCAGCAAGGAATGACGGTGTATCATTCTCATAGTTTGCGTAGTACTCATGCATCGAGATATAGTCGATATGCTCATAAGCTTCCTGAAGGACTGTATGCTCCCACTCTCCGAATGTCGGCATGTTGAAGTTGGAGCTTCCGCAGGCGACAAGTTCTATCGATGGGTCAATCCACTTCATGAGCTTTGCAGTCTCTGTAGCTGTACGTGCATATTCATATGCCGTCTTGTGTCCCATCTGCCACGGACCATCCATCTCATTTCCAAGGCACCATGTATGAATGCCATAAGGCTTTTCCTTTCCATGGGATCTTCTGAGATCGCTCCAGTATGTACCACCGGGGAAGTTAGCATATTCAAGGAGGTTTCTTGCCTCGTCAGGTCCTCTTGTTCCGAGGTTGACAGCCATCATCATCTCAGAGCCGACCTTCTCAAGCCACTTGTCGAACTCCTGCATGCCGAACTCGTTTGTCTCTGTCGTGAACCATGCAAGATCGAGCTTAACAGGACGGTTTTCCTTTGGGCCGACACCATCTTCCCAGTTGTATCCTGAGACGAAGTTTCCACCTGGATAGCGGACGATAGGAACATTGAGTTTCTTCACAAGCTCAATTACGTCCTTTCTGAATCCATCCTCATCGGAGTTAGGATTGCCAGGCTGGTAGATCCCATCATAAACAGCTCTGCCGAGATGCTCGATGAATGATCCATAAATCCTGTCATCAATCTTTGAAATCTCGTTTCCGAGCCTTACAGAAACAGCAGCATTTTTCATAATTACCTCCTAGGCGTTGCTATTTCAACGATACTTACGGAATGCGGTTCAAGATCGAATTCCATTCCCCTCTCAAACCGTCCAAAATCTCTTTCCTCGATCCTCACCTCTTCCCTTCCTATATCATTGAAAGAATCCGGTGAAGAACCCGAAATCCATGCCATTTTTGCACAACCTTCCACATCCAGGTCAATGGCTATACGCTTATTTTCATCAGGACTCCGATTCACCACAGCAATTGCATAGCGATTTTCGTTGCTGAATGATGTAGCTACAGCATCCAAGGAAGAATCAGGATCCGGCGACCAGGAATCGAGAACCTCATCTCCCATCCTGTTCGTATAAAGATCGAAAACATGATATGTCGGCCGCAGAACAATACCTTTGTCATAGGTGAAGATGCATCCACGCGTATTCACAATAGGAGCAAAGGCCGCCATTCCGACTATATCCGCATTGCGCAGCATCTCGTTCAGGAAACATGCGGAGAAGACTGCATCCGCCATCGAATAGATAGAGTTGTCATCATTGTCATCGCGAGGATAGAGATACTCCTCCTTTGTGCGTCCCTGCCTGACAGTATGGACATTCGGATGATACCAGCCTCTGACATTCCATTCATCGAATGCTATCCTGATGCTCTTCTCCAGTCCGAGGGCCTCGAGAAGCCCCCGCACCTTCCTGACAGAGTGCCCGATATCGTAGGTGTATTCCATAACCTTATCATATGGTGAGCATGCGTTCGTCTCTGCCACATGATCCCAATATTCATGGATCGATATCCAATCAAGATACTTTCCTGCATATTTCAGAAGCTCCAGATTCCAGTCAATGTCAGTAAGAGCTGCAGCCGAAAGCTCAATGGACGGGTCAACATGCTTCATCATCTTCGCGCTTTCCGCAACAAGAGGTCCCCACTCAGAAGGAGTCTTCGCACCGATTTCCCAATGTCCATAATTCTCATTGCCGATTGACCAGAACCGGACTCTGTGGGGATCTGAATGACCGTTTGCAATCCTGAGCCGTGCCCACTCCCCTTCCTTTTCAAGGTTGCAGTACTCGACCCAGTCACTCATGCCCTCTGCGTTTCCAGTTCCTGCATTCGTGCAGATATAAGGCTCACAACCTATCTTCCTGCACATCGCAATGTATTCATCTGTGCCGAATGTATTCGGCTCCTCCACCCTCCAGGCCTTGTCAAAGACAGGTGTCCGGTTCTTTCCGACGCCTTTCTTCCAGTCATAGGATGACACGAAGCATCCACCCGGCCAGCGGAGTATGGGGACATGGATCCGCCGCATCGCCTCAAGCACATCCTCCCTTAGTCCATCCTTGTCGGAAAGTGGATTTCCGGGATCATAGACACCTCCATAGATCTGGCGATGGAAGTGTTCTATGAAATGACCATAGATTTTCTCATCTCTGACAGCCTTGATCCGTCTGGAATCTGCAATAAGCTTCATATGATCAGCCCTTTACACCACCTGCTGTCATACCTTCGACAAAGTACTTCTGGAAGCATGCGAAGAGTATGAGAATAGGAATAATCGCGAAACATGCACCGGCTATGAGGATATCGTAGTTGTTTCCATACGGAGACATGAGACTCTGAAGACCTACAGGAAGCGTCATCTTGTTGTTGGACCTCATGACGATCATCGGCCAGAGGAAGCTGTTCCAGCTCTGCATGCCTTCATAGATTCCCATAGCAGCGAAAGACGGCTTCATCAAAGGAATCATTATCTTCAGGAAGATGCCATACTCCGAATAGCCATCGACTCTTGCAGCATCCAGGAAGTCTCTGGGTATGCCGACAAGATACTGACGGAAGAAGAAAATCAGCATCGGTATGACTATATACGGAAGGAAGATACCAACGAAGTTATCGACAAAGCCCATCTTCGTGATCATACGGTAAAGAGGAAGTATGATGACTTCCTGCGGAACCATCATTACAAGAAGAACACAGGTGAATATCGCATTCTTTCCCTTGAATTCATACATTGCGAAAGCGTAGCCTACACAAGCTGAGAGGAAGAGCGCAAGAACGACCTGTATTGCCGTAACGATGAGGCTGTTCAAATACCAGTTAGGATAAGCATTCTGACCACTGAAAAGCAGTCTGTAGTTATTCACATTCGCATTAGCCCAGTCAATGGAGAAATTAAGGCCATAACGCATGATATCCGAGCCGGGTCTGAGCGAGGATACGAAAAGCAGCGCCAGCGGTATGAGGAATATCACAACGATTACAGTGAAGAGAAGCATCAACAGAATCGTGGGTAGTTTATTTTTCTGAACCTGTGCCATATCACTTCTCCTTTTTCTTTGCGAAGATTCCGCCGTTGAAATTCAGCTGGATGAGGTTGATGATGAGAACGATGATGATCAGGACAACGCCGATTGCCGATCCAAGTCCTATGTTGTTCTGCTCGAATCCCATCTTGTAAAGATATCCAACGACAGTGAGGCCGATATTGTTCGGGGAGGAGTTTCCATTGAAGAGGATATACGACTCCGTGAACATTGCCATACCACCATATATAGATATTGTAAGGACATATACGGATGTAGGCTTCAGAAGAGGCACAGTGATGTTGAAGAACTTCTGCACAGAGCTTGCACCATCAATTGAAGCAGATTCATACAGATCCTCAGGTATCTGCTGAAGTCCTGAGAGGAAGTACATCATGTTAACGCCGGTCCAGCGCCATATACAGAGCAGGAAGAGCGCAAGCCAGACTGTAGGAACGCGGCGGAGCCAGACAATCGGTTCTGCGCCGAATTTCGCAATCAGCTGGTTCATGAATGAGTTCGGCAGTTCTCCGAACATGAGACGGAAGATAACACCAGCAACAACAACAGATGTAAGAGCAGGTATGAAAAGGAAGCTTCTGTACATGTTCTTGCATCTCATCGCTCTGCTGTTCAGGGCCGTTGCTAAAAGCATCGGCAGCGGAATCATGATTGCACAGGTGACAACCATGTAGAAAAGGCTGTTTTTAAGGGCCTTGAAGAAGATCGGGTTGAAAAGCACCTGATAGTTCTTCAATCCAATGAATTCCGTATTACCACCAGCAACTCTCTGGAAACTCATCACGAATGTATCGAAAATCGAATACGCGAAGAATACGACAAAGGAAATTGCAAACGGTAGAAGAAATACATACGGAGCCACTTTCTGGGAATAGATGAATTTCTTGAATAGGTTCTGTTTTTCCATAGGCACCTCTGTGTCTTTCTGAAACGAAAAGGGACCGTCCGCACGTTTTGCGGCACGATCCCTTTCTTAACTATGATAGGTCAGCTATCAATAGTAGATGATCGTTGCCTGCTCGTTAGCAAGAAGCTCATCTGCAGGAGTATCAATGGACATCTCGAATGCATTTACATATGTTGTAGAGCAAAGTACGCTGTATGTTGCAGAGTATCCACCTCTGATATTAGGAGCTGTAAGATCAGTTCCATTCTTGTTGAGGATATCGAACGGGTTCGTCAGGAAGTACTGGAGGAACTTGTTGTCCGGGTTCTCTGTGATTGTAGGATCTGTCCAGAGGCTTGTTCTGATAGGATCGAATCCGAGAACTTCCCATTCATACCTGTTACCGAACTCTGAGAGCTTAGCGAATGCGAGGAAGTCCTTTGCAAGCTGCTCATGCTCTGTGTACTTGATAACGGATGTACCTGTACCACCCTGGAGAACAGCTCTTGTATCGCCTTCGTTCCATACAGGAATCTCGTAGATAGCCATCTTGCCCTTGAGATCCGGCATGTAATCTGTGAAGCGTCCCATGTACCAGAGAGGCATACAGATGGAAGCAACACCGCCACCATTCATGAAGCCATACCACTCTTCCTCATGAACACCACCGCCTGGGCAGATTACACATACACCAGCTTTAACCATTTCTCTGATGAAGTCGATGACTTCTGCATGCTCTGGGGTATCGATATTAGGATTGCCTTCGTCGTCGACATACTGAGCACCCTTCTCAAGCATCATGAGCTGAGGGAGGAAGAGGTCGTTTGTCTCTACGACGCACATCGGAACACCGGTCTTCTCGAGAACGATCTTACCAGCTTCAAAATAGTCATCCCATGTTACGATGTCAGCAGGATCAACACCAGCTGCGTTCATGATGTCCATGTTGTAGTAAGCAACGGATTCACCAAGGTGGAAGTCGATTCCGTACCAGTTGCCTGACTCGTCGCCATACATTGTGATTCTGGACATAACAATATCATCCTCATATGGCTCAACTGCATCATTGATTGGAAGGAGATATCCGTCGCGGAGGAAGGAACCATAGCGTCCGACCTCGATATCTGCGATATCAGGAGCACCTACTCCAGCCTGGCAAGCGATGAGAAGTCTGTTGTGAAGAGCACCAGACTCTGCAGAACTTACGGTAAGGTTGATTGCTCTGTCTGGATACTGAGCATTCCATTCGTCAGCCATCTGTGTCCAGAAAGCTACATGGAGTTCCTGGAATGTCCAGAGAGAGAGTTCTGTCGCACCTTCCACGAATGTGTTCGTTCCCTGAGTGGAGCCGTCCATTTCTGGAGCTGCTGCAGCTGCTGGAGCAGCTTCTGAACTTCCACCTGCGAATACGAAGGAAATGGAAAGAATAAGAACAGCCAATACAGTGAATAATCTCTTCATTAGAGCCTCCTTTTTTATTACTGTGCATGTACACCTCCTGAACATGTCACAGCCTTTCACTGATCGATATAAGCTTGCTGTTTGTAACTTATATCATAAGTTGATGCTACCATAATACGGTGGGATTGCAAGCATAAATTTAATCATTTTTTCGATAAATTTTTCTATATTTAATTTATGATTAAATATTTACAATAAAAGAAAATAATC
>CASEGX010000032.1 GCA_949287505.1 uncultured Spirochaetales bacterium
AGAGGAAGAGCTGATGAGGTCATAATAACCTCTGATTCATTATGGATCTTCGAGCTGAAGGTAGATGCAAGCGCAGAGGATGCATTAAGGCAGATAGAAGATAAAGGATATGCCGATAAATATGCTGACATGATAGAGCGCAGAAATCTCAAAGTTCACAAGGTTGGTATAAGCCTCTCATCAAAGACGAGAAGCATTGCTGAATGGAAATGCAGCTAAACTCATCCGCAGTAGAATCTGCGGATTTCCTTTTCCTTCCGGAATTCTCACATGTATAATGAAACCATCAGGAGGGAAATATGCAGGAGAAATACTGCCTTGGTGTGCCATCAGACATCACCATATTCCGCAAATTGGTAGAAAACGGTTCTTACATCGACAAGACGATGTATCTGAGAAGAATGCTACGTGGAGATCATTGCTACATGCTCTACCTGCCGCATGGCTGGGGAAAGACACTGACCTATTCAATGCTGAAGGAGCTTTTCGAAGGGAATAAGGAACTCTTCAGAGACCTTGATATCTACACATGGTATGACTTTGAACCTCATCCGGTAATCTATCTTGATTTCAGAAGGCTGAATGTATCTGAAACATTTGATGCATTCATAGATTCATTCTGGAATCTTATATATGAGGAAGTCGCAGACTATGGATTCGAGCCGGATACTTCAGATCCTCAATTGCTTCTTACTGAAGCTATGTATGAGAAACAATATAAGACTGGCCAGAGAGCCGTAATCCTAATCGATAACTATGATTCACCGCTATATAGAGCAATCGGGAAAGATTTCTACGAGAAGATGGATAGAATCCTTGAGCTTTTCTATGACTCTCTCAAGAATTTCACTGGGCGCTTTCTTTTGATGACTGGTGTCACGAAATACCTTATCCGAACACTGCTGGGAACTGGATTATATGTCAACCACCTATAGCACCAGGCTATAGGCTTGCAAGCCTCATATAAGCCCTCCGTAAGGAGGCCTTGAGAAACACACGGGGAAGTCATGTATCGGACATGCATGCCCCGGGGGACTAGCCTCAGGATCTGGCATACGTGCCAGATACCTACGCTCGTTATGGGTTATGCGTACGCCCAAATATTTCTCTTTCAGGGAGATGCGGATGTAAGAATCGTGTCCTAGTCCGGGCAACGTATGCATGGCACAAAAAACCACAGCGGGCATTGGCGAAGGACAGCGAGACACAGGGATGTTCAGGAGCATCTCCGGGGTCCGCGACAGGGGGAACCCTGCATTACCCGTTAAGTCGGGAAAGGAGCTTACATGGTTTATGTAATCGCACAGGATGGCAGGCCATTAATGCCGACAGAACGTTACGGCAAGGTCCGCCATATGATCCAGGATGGCAGAGCTGAGGTTATAAGAAGAGAGCCTTACACCATCCAGCTCACCTATGGAACAGGCGCTGAACGCACCCAGCCGGGAACACTGGGCTTCGATTCCGCCTCAAAGCATGGCGGTTTTGCTGTCGTCAACGAGAAGAAGACACTCATAGCAGGCGAATTCGATCTTAGGGATGACGTGCATGAGAATGTTGATGAGAGGCGTGGATACAGAAGAGGCCGCAGATACAGGAATGTGCGTTTCAGAGAGGCACGTTTCGATTATAGGAAGCGGATAGACGGATGGCTTACGCCTACCATGCGTGTAAAGACATCCAATCAGGAGGATCTTATCGATACGCTGTGCTCACTCGTTCCAGTAAATGATATCAGGATTGAGAAAGCTCCATTCGATACCCAGAAAATCAAGAAACCGGATATCAAAGGGAAAGAGTATCAGGAAGGACCGGCAAAAGGCCTTGACGGCAACAACAAGGCATATGTCCGTGTCCGTGACAACTATACCTGCTGGAACTGCAAAACCCAGACAACCGATGGAGAGGCACATCACCTGATACCCGTATCAGAAGGAGGCCCTACCGTACCGGAAAACATGGTGTATCTCTGCAAGGAATGCCATCACAAGGTAACCATCGGGGAGCTCGTCCTGAATCTCTGAACCACAGTCAATATAGTAGACAAGAAAAAGAAAAGATTAGCAGTTGTTCATGAAGAACTCCTTTTCAATCTCGTTCGGTGTCTTGTAACCAATAGAGGAATGGATCCTCTTTGAGTTGTAATAACCATCGATATA
>CASEGX010000033.1 GCA_949287505.1 uncultured Spirochaetales bacterium
CTATAACAATAGATTATACCAGTATAGGAAATTTGTCCTGTATTTTCTGGAGTTTTGAAATTATCGTTCAAGCATAGGAGATAAGAAATGGAAACAATTCATCTTAATAATGGTGTGGAAATGCCGCTTGAAGGCTTCGGAGTGTTTCAGGTGACGGACTTTGATGTATGCCGGAATGCTGTTCTTGATGCTATCGGTTCTGGTTATAGGCTCATTGATACTGCCGCAGCTTACATGAATGAGGAAGCTGTAGGAGAGGCAATAAAGGGATCTGGAGTGAACAGGAATGATCTCTTCATCACCACGAAGCTCTGGACTCAGGATGCCTCATATGATGGCGCGAAGAAGGCATTCGAGACATCACTTGAGAATCTCGGCCTTGATTATCTTGATCTCTACCTGATTCATCAGCCTGTCGGGGATTACTATGGCGCTTACAGGGCAATGGAAGAGCTTTATAAGGAAGGCAGGGTAAGGGCAATCGGTGTCTGCAATTTCTATCCAGAGAGGCTGACAGATCTTGCAATCCATGCAGAGGTCATGCCAGCTGTCAATCAGGTGGAACTCCATCCATTCTTCCAGCAGGAGAAAGCAATCAGGAATATGAAGGAACTTGGAATCCAGCCTGAAGCATGGGGGCCGTTTGCAGAGGGGAAGCATGGAATCTTCACTCATCCTGTGCTTACAGCAATCGGGGAGAAGTATGGAAAGAGTGCTGCTCAGGTTGCTCTCAGATGGAATGTGCAGAGAGGCGTCGTTGTGATTCCGAAATCAACACACAGGGATAGGATGGAGCAGAATATCGACATATGGGATTTCTCGCTTTCCGATGATGATATGGCAGAAATTGCTAAGCTTGATATCGGGCACAGCGAGATTGTCGATCATTCAGATCCGGCATTCATCAGGATGATTTGCAATCTTAAAGTCGTCGGAAAAGTTGAGACGACACTTCCGAATGAAAGCTGAGGAGGCAGGGAATATGAAAAGGTTATTTGCACTTCAGGTTCTTATGCTCATATCTGCATTGCTTTTTGCAGGTGTAGTCGAAGCTGGACCAGGTATCGCTACCGTAGAGACAGATAAAGGTACAGTACAGGGCTACATAAGAGATGGAATCTATACGTTTCATGGAATCCCATATGCAGAGGTTACGAAGAGATTCATGCCTGCGGAGGATGTACAGCCGTGGGATGGAGTGCTTTTCGCAAATGCATATGGCCCGATTTCCCCTCAGCCTGTAAGCATTGGAGGAACTGGAACTTCATGGGATGAGCCAAGACGTGTATTCCAGACAAGCGAGAGCCCTCTCAATCTCAATATCTGGACAACCGGCATTGATGATGGAAAGCGTCCTGTAATGGTCTGGCTTCATGGAGGCGGATTCTCAACAGGTTCTGCGCAGGAGCTTGCCGTATATGATGGTGCGAACCTCTCAAGAAAGGGTGATGTTGTCGTAGCATCGGTCAATCACAGACTGAATGTACTTGCACATCTTGATCTCTCAGCATATGGAGACGAGTACAGATATTCAGCGAATATCGGCATTGTCGATCTCATCGATGCTCTTGAATGGATACACAGGAACATTGAAGTTTTCGGTGGCGATCCTGACAACATCACTCTCTTTGGAGAAAGCGGAGGTGGTGCGAAGATTCTTGCACTCATGTCCTCCCCTTATGCTAAAGGTCTCTTCAAGAGAGGAATCATCGAAAGCGGTGCAACGGAAACGATGGGTGTTATCTTCACCGATAAGGAACCTTCCCAGCGTGTTACAGAGCTAACGATGGAGAACCTTGGGATAGATGATCCAGAAGAACTTCAGAATGTACCTTATGATGAACTTGTTGCTGCATCGGACAAAGCACTTGTACAAACAGCAGAGGAGTATCAGATTCCAGCAGCATTGGGAACTGGGTATGGTCTTGCATGGGAACCTGTAATCGATGGAGATTTCCTCCCAGAGAATCCTGTCAATGAGGATGGCTTTGCTGATGGTGCTGAAGACTATGGAATGCTCATCGGTTCGAATCTCACAGAA
>CASEGX010000034.1 GCA_949287505.1 uncultured Spirochaetales bacterium
CCACTAACTCTTTTCTATAGAACATTGTACCGAAGATTTCATTTTTTCTAGGCATCATGCAAGGATTCTCATTCAATACAGGGGATTTCTATTTTCTTGAAAACCGCAATGTATGTGTATGTATGAAGCCCTTTCAGGAATGATGGGTAATGTCGTGTGAAATTGAATCTCTTCCCACCAAGATTAAGTATCCTTACATATGGCTCGTCCTGCCATACAAACACGGAATCAGGATTGATGCCCGGCATTCCTTCCATGATAGAGGTCTTTATGGCAGCAATCTCTTCTTCTGTTGCAGAATATTGAATGGAACCGGAATTGAACGGAATGCCCGGTCCAACCAGATGGAATGGTGTCCTGCAAAGATAGAATGACGAGTCGAAATCCTTTCTGATAGTGCCCACAACCGATTCTGGGAAAGACTTACTGAAATAATTGGTAAATATTGCGTCTTCATAATCGATCTCGTATCCCTTCTTACTGATAACCCCATCCGATTGCGAGAGAGCAAGATACGAATAGTACCCAATAGACATTGAATCCTCCTTTTAGCGGGTATGTTTATAGACGGCCTGCAAGTTGGTTTATAAATCCCGTCTGGTCAATTTCCATCATCATTGTATTCCGTTTCGAAGGCTGAAAACAAGCAGAATGCTTTATTTCCACATCACAAGGTCCGCTTTCCCGGCAGTAATCAGGAGACCATGATTCCTCTCTTCTGATCACGGAGGTTCGAATCCGGCCTCCATACATATGCGGGGCGGATACATATACGCCAATCCCGCGAGGAGGTGAAGCGATATGCGTGAACTCGGAATCTCGTATGGCAGATCGTGCCATGCGAAGATATGGGCCAATGACACCATCAGCTTCAATGCTCTCATCGACAGGCTCAGGGATCCCGTGAGGACACCGGAGACCGTCGAGGAGTACAGGAAGCTCAAGGGAGACGCGAAGCAGAAGGCGAAGGACAAAGGTGGCTTCGTGGGAGGAATCCTCAAGGACGGAAAGAGGAACGGAGCGAACGTGCTATCACGCTCAATGCTCGTTCTCGATGCGGACAGAGCACAAATACGTTTCTTGATAACTTCAGGTCGTCCTTCTCCTACTCAGCCATTCTCTACTCGACGCCCAGCCATACCCAAGAAAGTCCGAGGGTGTGTATTGTCATGCCTCTTTCAATGGATGTAACAGCAGAGGAATATACGGCTGTCTCAAGATACATAGCAGCCGATATGGGCTTGAGATGTTCGACAGATGCTCGCTCAACCCCGTGCAGTCATGTACTGACCGTCCGTTCCGAAGGACGGAGAATATGTCTTCATCGTGATAGATGATAATCCCTGACTGAACCCGGATGATATTCTCTCGCTGCATTCCTTTCTTTTTGGTTCTTCACGGAAAGCTGAGGGATGAGGGATAGAGATTGAAGAAGAGAGCATGTGAGTTCTAAAGTTTAGTTACCACACAAAACATAGGACGAACACATGCTCTTAGAACAAATTATAGCAGACGCCCCAACACTTCAACCATATGAATACATCAATACAGAGATAGCAGAGGACGGGCAGCGGCTGATACTGCATTTTGCAAGCAGGCAGGATACAGCAGAAGAAAGGTGCCCATACTGCAAAGGGCAAGTGCATATCCTGGGCAGATTGAGCATGAGGCTGAGAGACATGCCTGTCTATTCCGGGACAAGACAGGATCTTGAGATAAGCTACCACCGGTACAGATGCCAGAGCTGTGCAAGGACATTCTGCGAGGGGATTCCATTCAGGTATCCGGA
>CASEGX010000035.1 GCA_949287505.1 uncultured Spirochaetales bacterium
GCAAGCGGACTGATAGCTTCAAGCGATTACAAGTACGCATACTACATCGATTTGGATGCAGATGAGATTGTCACTCTTGAAATCTCCTCAGACAGCACAAGTGTCGAGGAAATCGGCAGGACAGCACTCGCTGCCGACGGAATGGACACACTGGCGCTCTCCGAAAGTGGCACGAACATCATTGCATATGATGAGGATAATGCAACTGCGCTGATGGTGATGAGAACAACTCGCTAAACAGTAAAAAACTCTCCAGACTTCCATGCCTGGAGAGTTTTGCTAAAGGAAAACCCATCAGCCTTTGTAAAGCGGAACTTCCTTATACTCTGTATGAAGAAGATGATGCGCCTTCTCCGAGAGAGGATTTCCGAGGAAATCAGAATAGAGTTTCTGGATTGAAGGATTCTGGTGAGAGCACCTCTTCACAGACTTCTCATCATCTGCATAAAGGCCTCCGATTCTCTCTTCACGAACCTCGTCATCTGTTCCATATGGCTGTCCACCGCCAGCGATACAACCGCCACGGCAAGCCATGATCTCTACAAAATCAACATCGGATGGACGTCCTGCCTTCTTGTCTTCCCTTATCTTGTCGAGAAGCGGTTTTGCATTTGCCATGCCATGAACGACAGCGACCCGGACCTTCTTTCCATCAACATCCACTTCACCGCGCTTGATTTCATCAAGGCCACGGACAAGCTTGATCTCAGGATCCGGAAGCTCCTTACCGGTAAGGCCATAATAAGCTGTTCTTATCGCAGCTTCCATGACACCACCTGTCACTCCGAAGATGGTACCAGCACCTGTATACTCTCCGATCGGGCTGTCTGCCTCGCTTTCTGGAAGATTCTTGAAGTCAAGACCACGGGATGCGATGAGACGTGCAATCTCACGGGTTGTGAGAACAAGATCAACATCCCATTCCCCGCTGGATGCGGCATGATCACCATCTCTTCTGATCTCTGTCTTCTTTGCAGTACATGGCATGATTGCTACAGAGTAGATGTTCTTCTTGTCGATGCCAGCCTTCTCTGCCCAGTATGTCTTTGTGATAGCACCCTGCATCATCATCGGGCTCTTTGCAGAGGAGAGGTTCTCGAGAAGATCCGGATAGTATTCCTCGACATATCCGATCCAGCCGGGGCAGCATGATGTAAGCTGTGGCATGATACCGCCGCCTTTCATCCTCTCAAGAAGCTCATAACCTTCTTCCATGATAGTCAGGTCTGCGCCGAAATTCGTATCAAATACATAATCGATTCCAAGACGGCGGAGCGCTGTATAGAGTTTCTTTGTTGAAATCTCACCAGGCTTGAGGCCGAACTCCTCACCGATTGCGACACGTACTGCCGGAGCCATCTGCACAGCCACGACTTTCTCTGGATCCGCGATAGCCTTCATCAGTCCATCTGTCTGGTCCTGCTCATAGATAGCGCCTACAGGGCAATGCGTGATGCACTGACCGCACTTGATACAAGGGCTGTCATTGAGAGGAAGCTTTGCAGCAGGACTCATGGTCGTATGGTCACCACGGCCGATGAACTCAAGGGCATATACACCCTGCATCTGCTGACATACCTGGATACAGCGACCGCACTTGATACACTTTTCAGGATCAAGAACGACAGCACCTGTTGAACGGTCCTTCTTATCCTCAGCAAGCCTTATCTCGAAAGGCTGCTCTCTTACGCCATATTCAATTGCAAGCTTCTGGAGCTCACACTTGTTGTTGCGCGTACAGAGAAGACATGAGGAAGGATGCGTAGACATCGTCAGCTCAAGAATCGTACGGCGTACATTATAAAGGTCCTGATCATGTGTGATGATCTTCATTCCCTCTGCCGCTGGTGTGGAACAAGCACGGATTATCTTTGCAGATCCTTCCTGCTTGCAGACACAGAGACCACAGGATCCAAAAGGTGTGAGATCCGGATGATAGCAGAGTGTCGGGATTCTAATCCCGGCTTTCTTGGCCGCCTCAAGGACGGTTGTCCCCTCAGCCACCTCAACTTCAATTCCCTGTATAGTAAGATGAATCATCGCTAACCTCCTCAATGAATCTCGATGGCCGAGAACTTACATGTATCCTTGCAGACACCACACTTGATACATACGTTTCCATTGATCTTATGCGGCTTCTTCACCTCGCCGGAAATAGCACCGACAGGACACTTTCTGGCACAGGCTGTACATCCGATACACTTGTTTGGGTTGATCTCATAGCTGATGAGCTTCTTGCACTTTCCGGAAGGACACTTCTTATCAACAATATGAGCCTTGTACTCCTCAGGGAAGTAATGGAGTGTGGAGAGAACAGGGTTCGGCGCTGTCTGTCCGAGAGCACAGAGAGAACCGATCTTCATTGCATGGGCAATCTGCTCAATCTGCTTGATGTCGTTCTCCTCTCCCTTACCCTGGGTAATCTTCTCAAGGATGTTGTAAAGACTCTTTCCACCAATACGGCATGGAGCACACTTACCGCAGGACTCATCGACTGTGAAGTTGAGATAGAACTTGGCAACATCAACGATACAGTCATCCTCATCCATGACGATCATACCACCGGAGCCCATCATGGATCCGATTCTCTGGAGACCTCCGAAGTCGATAGGAGTATCAAGGTTCTCCTCCGTGATCACACCACCGGAAGGACCTCCTGTCTGTACGGCCTTGAACTTCTTTCCATGTGCGATACCGCCACCGATATCATATACGATCTCGCGAAGTGTCGTACCCATCGGAACCTCGACAAGACCGGAGTTGCAGATCTTTCCAGTAAGGGCAAAGACCTTCGTTCCATGGCTGTCAGGAGTACCGATTGAAGCAAACCATTCACCACCGTTTGTGATGATCTGTGCGACATTCGCCCATGTCTCTACATTGTTGATGACGGTCGGCTTGCCCCAGAGGCCCTTGGATGCCGGGAATGGCGGACGCGGCTTAGGCATACCTCTGTGTCCTTCAATGGACTGCAGAAGCGCGGTTTCCTCACCGCAGACGAACGCACCTGCACCGAGTCTGATCTCGATATCATAATCGAAGCCCGAGCCGAGGATATCCTTACCGAGAAGCCCATACTCCCTCGCCTGCTTCATTGCGACCTCAAGACGGTGGATTGCGAGAGGATACTCAGCACGGATGTAGATGAAGCCCTGATGTGCACCTACTGTATGACCGCAGATTGTCATGGCCTCGAGAACCGCATGCGGGTCGCCCTCAAGCGTGGAGCGGTCCATGTATGCACCCGGGTCCCCTTCATCAGCGTTGCAGACAACATACTTAACAGGATCCTTCTCCTGCTTTGTGAAGTTCCACTTCATCCATGTAGGGAAGCCTGCACCACCACGTCCTCTGAGTCCTGATGTCTTGAGCTCGTTGATGACATCATCCGGAGTCATATCAAAAAGGACTTTCTCAAGAGCCTTATAACCTCCGGCTGCAATATACTCATCAATATTCTCAGGATCGATTGATCCACAGTTGCGGAGTACGATTCTCATCTGCTTCTGATAGAACTGGATGTCCTCGACCTCCTCATATGCCTTATGAGGTGCCTTGTTGTAAAGCAGCCTTGTTACTTCGCGTCCCTTGATGACATGCTCAGCGATGAGCTCCTTCGCATCCTCAGGTTTTACCTGTACATAGAAGGAATCCTCAGGAAGGATCTTCACGATAGGTCCCTGCTCACAGAAACCGAAACAGCCTGTCTTGATGACCTGTACCTGATCTGCAACTCCCTGTGCGACAGCCTCATCGATGAGTGAATGATAAATCTGATCGGAACGGGATGACTCACAGCCAGTTCCTCCGCAGACGAGAATATAATTCTTGAAACCCATCTTACTGCTCCTTAGCCTTCAGCTCGATCCTCAGATCATCGAGAATACGTCCTTCCTTGAGATGCTCAGAGACAATACGGTGTGCAGCCTCCTTATCAACTGAGCCATAAACGACAAGCCCGGTCTTCGGCGAGTAGACCTCTACAACCGGTTCCGGATTAGGAGCAGCGCTCCCTGTCTGTGTGATGATTACATTATCGAGCCCAAGCTTCTCCACATCATCAGCGATTGTGTTGAGCGTGAGCTTGGCACCAGCATCGATACCGGAGGTGCCCATTGCGACGACCACATGCACTTCACGGCCGTGGATATCGCGTTTCTTCAGATTCTTCTCCTCACGTGAGCGTATCTCGCGAAGATCAGAAAGAGAAAGCTTAGCCATAGATATCTCCTTTTACAAGGCTTTCAAGAAGACGTCTGTACCGTCTGATTCCCTCTGCCCTGTCAGGGACCGCGTCCCTTTCTTCCAGAAGGCTGCGGGAAACCTCAATCTCCCTTCCATCCTTCCATATAGTAATGATTATGCTTCTCTCAATGCCTAGAACAGGAAGCAGAGCCTCAGATAATCTGTCAAAGCTTCCATCATCGTCAGCAGTGAATTCAAGCACCGTAATCCCTTCTCCTCGTGTTAAGCGGCATCTGCCTCTGCTTCGCTCCCATATGATATGAAGCCCATGGCCACGCCCTTCGCCCTTGGTGGTGATTCCTTCCCCGAATGGATTGGAAGATATGGTGTATTTCCCATCGTCCTCAATCCTTGCCTCAACACTGCCCTCGTCGATTCTTACCCGGACCCTGATATGTTCAGCTCCAGCCTCAACGCTGTTCACGACAGCTTCAGTGACGAGATCAGCAGTATCATGCATCAGGCGAATTTATCCAGAATTCCGGATATCTGATTCTTGGAGACCTTACCAAAGACCTCCCCTGATATCGTCATAACAGGTGCCAGTCCGCAACAGCCAACACAGCGGACAGCTTCAAGCGAGAAACGTCCATCATCGGTAAGACCTCCGACTTCCAGTCCCAGCTCCTTTCCGAGCTCCTCAACAATCATGTCGCCGCCTTTAAGGTAGCATGCTGTACCAAGACATACCTGGATATTGTACTTTCCTGGTTTGTTGAGCTTGAAGAAATGATAGAAAGTAAGAACACCCCATATCGTAGCAAGAGGAACACCTATTTCCTTTGAAACACCTTCTGCGGCTTCTCTGGAAACATAGCCGAATTCCTCCTGGACTCTATGGAGAATCATGATGAGATTGCCCGGCTTGTCCTTCCATTCGGAAATGAAAGCGTTCAGCTCATCAGAGAATATGCTCTGAGCCATAACTCCTCCTTTAAAAAGTCACCAGAATGATTCTATCTTACTGAGGAACTCATTTCAATAAATGTTATTTAAAATGACAAACGGTCACACAGATTTTAATTTATTGACATAGATTTCGTGTTAATATACTTTCAATCACATAAAAGAGGATATTTTGCATGAACAGTGATATGCTAGTCAGAATTACCCGATACTTCAGAGCTCTTAATCGTCTGAGAGCAATCGGTTTGGAGAAAGTCTTCGCACACAACCTCGCAGATGCGGCAGGTGTTTCAGCTGCAGTTGTCAGAAAGGATTTCTCTATTCTTGAAATCCACGGGCAGAAACGCGGCGGATACGAGATTACCGACCTGATTGAAAGGATCTCGAAAATACTCGGAAAAGGAGATCCGCAGAACGTCATAGTCGTAGGCTGCGGCAGGATCGGAAAGGCCTTGATGCACTACTCCGGATTCGAACCGGATGGAATAAGAATCGTCGCAGGCTTTGATTCTGATCCGATAGTATACTCCGATGCATCACATCCGGTACCTGTGTATCCGATGTCCAGACTCGATGAGATGGTTGAGGCTCTGGAGGTGAAGGTTGCAATCATAACAGTGCCGGAATCTGCAGCAGCAGACACTGCTGAAAAGCTTTTAGATGCTGGCGTGAAAGGAATACTGAACTTCTCTCCTATCACTCTCAAGCCACATCATGAAGAGAACGGGGATACTCCGGCAGTAATCCATAATATAAATATAGCTCTCGAACTTGAGCAGATATTCTATCAGCTCCAGTTCCCAGACAGCATAAAATGACCAAAAGGGCTCACCCGGAGAAGGATGAGCCCAATAGATAAACCTTGGAAGAGATTGAATACTCTTCTTAAACCTGATTCATCTGACGGAGGCTTTCCCTCCGCCACGGTCTGCCCAGGTGTTATCCCCTGAGACAAACCTCCGCTTATACTCACGAACTGTATACATGTTCAGCTCTGTCAGCTGTGCGGTCTTTTTGTATCCGTATCCCTGCTCAAAGAGCTTTAGGCATTCCTGACGCTTCACGTTTGGAATCCTTGTTCTGCTACCTCGGAGGGACGTACCTGTCGTATTCATTCCGTCCTCCTTGCAGCAGTCCTACCACCTTGGCAGGACTGCAAAATAGCAATTTCAGTTTGCATTAACTGTATATTCCTGTGTCTGGACAGCGGATCCATCAAACCAGGAAAGTGTAACAGTTACTCCACCATACTCATTGATTGTGAATTCATTGCCGTTTACAGATGCACTGCCATTATTTGCAACTGCACTGAGAGACCATGAGATATCACCATGCTTTGTAAGATTCGTGACAACAGCATTTGTCAGGTTGTATGTACCTGCAGGAAGACTTGTAATTGAAGTTTCATTGATAGTTACAACTGGAGTAGAAGTTCCCTTTTCAATCCAAGCTGTTCCTTCAAGAGTAAACTCAACAAGCTCGCTGACTTTCTCACCCTCTGCATTGGTATAATTTACCTTTGCATAAACTTCATTCGCACCTTCGGAAACATTGTCAGTCACATAGATAAATTCACTAACTGTAAGCGGCGTTTCTGTTCCATTCGGAGTATATCCAGAAACTACGAAATCTGCTGTATCGAGAGCAACGTCTTTCCATGTCTTATCAACAAGGCAAACAGGAGCCTCATCCTTAAAATCTACAGAAAGTGCACTTACGCTATAATAAACATAGCCAGCAGCTATTGTGACATCAGCTGGAGTAGCAGCATCTGTTCCAGATACAATCTTCTTTGGGCCATCAGCACCATCAACAATTGCATTGATTGTGAAAGTCTGTGCTTCTGCTGTTACAGATTCAATTGTAGATGGTTTGCCATCTTTCAGAACGTTATATTCACCTTCTGAAAGCTCTGCAACAATACCATCAGCATTGACTGCATTGACAGTAAGTTCAACATCTGCACCAAACATTGGCTGCTCATTTTCATCAACATCAGAATACTGAACATCTACATCAAGCCAATCAGCATAAGCTGTCTGAAGCTTTACTGGCTCATAGTAAACAATCTCTGTTTCCTCAACAGGTTTGTATGTTACTTCAATATAGATTGTATCAAGTCCAACAAGTGCATCCGGTCCAGCTACAAGAGCTGTTCCATTTGTATCTGTTGTATACTTAACAGCAATCTTATCTGTAAGAGAAGACTCTTCCTTGACCTCAGGCTTTGCATCTTTCTCAGCTGCTGTATACATGTAGCTGATTGACTTAATATCGTTAACATCAAGTGCAAGAGCTGTTTCATAATCCGTATAGTTCTGAGCCTTAGGAGCAGCATAATCTTCAGAAAGTACTACCTGATCAACTGTAGCACTCTGCTCTGCAGGAGCATAGACTTCAGTATATGTACGATCTGTTGGCGTGACGTAAATTGAATGAGTAAGTCCCTTATACTCAGCAATTATATAGAGATTACCTGTCTCAGGAACCACACCATCAGCTGGAGCTTTAACAGTGTTCTGCTCTGTTGAATATGCAAATTCTACATCTGCAGAATCTACATATTTTGTTTTTACTGTTGTAGTTCCGTAAGAATATGTTACATCAAAATCACCTGCTTCAAGTACCGGAAGTGTCTCACCCTTGTAGAACTTAGCAGTAGAATTGGAGACAACATTGAGATGTACTGGATTTACAGAGAACGGTCCGAATGTCTTTGTTGCACAACCTTCTGCGGATGCCTTCACATATACAGATGTCACATTAAGCAATGATTCAATTGCACGACCTGTTTCATCTACATAAGTCAGCTCCAGACCAGGATCTGCTGTAAGTGTTTCGGTGTTTGTTCCATCTGATACAGTGATTGTGAAATCAGAGAAATTTACTGTTGCATCTTCAAATGCAATGAGATCAACATCATCAGCCACCTTGATATCAGAAATGCTATTGAATGCAAAATCAATATCAGCAGCTTCAAATGTTCCTTCAATTGCATAAGTTGCTTCGACCTTACCACCGACTTTTGTTGTAACCTGAGCCACTGCATTTACACTTGGATTAAGTGCGGAAGGAGTATTGAGAGTAGAAGGATCAACAACCTCAACTTTATACTCACTTGGCTTAAGGACAACAGTTGCAACCTCTCCATCTCTTCCTGTAAATGTAGCTGTTACTGCAACATCTGTGCTAGGAATATCGAGATCTGACCAGTTGTCTACAACATAACTTGTCGTAGCAGGGACAACTGTAATAGTGTCAATCTTTGCTGCATAAATCACTCCCTCAGCTGTATAGGATCCATTTTCAGAATTAAGACCAACCTTTGCACTAAGAGCATCACCACTATTAACACCAATCTGTCCTTCTGCAGAAGGAGTCCATGTAACAATGGAAGCTCCAGGGAAGCTGTCTGTCTTTCCGTTGTCATATACAACCTCTACAGTGAACTTCGATGGATCGAATGCCTGTCCTTCAAGGAATTCACCATCCTGTGTTATGACACCACTCTTGATAGACTGCGGCATCTCAAACATCGGAGTCTGCTCACATCCTACGAACACTAAGAGTGCTGAAAGGACGACAAGAGCAATCGACGCAATTTTTCTAGCGGATTTCATTTTATCCTCTCCTTTAAATTATCTAAAAGGAGTCTACCCCCCCCCGGTACAGATTTGTCAAGTCTCCAGTTCGCAAATAAGTGATTTTTAACTTTTCGAGGAAGGAGAAAACGTCAAGGATAAAAAATGCGTGGCCTTCTTATATCCATTTGGTAAGGGCAAAATAGAAGAATCTGCTTTTTTATTTTTCAGCAGTTGCGGATTTTACTTTCAACTTGGTTAGCGCACAAAATCACTTAACGGCGTTTTTCACATCTCTGATGATTTCATTTATAACCCTTTCCTTCAGAGAGAAAGGTTCAGCAAGTCTCTTCAAATCATCCTCTGTTATATTCTTCCCTTTGCCACATACAGATGTAGAATGTTCACCATAATATGTCCTGCTTATTGTCAGATCATATGCAGGCGAAAGATGCCACTTTCCATCGTCCTCGTCATAAAGGAAAGCAAAATTCTTTCCGTGATCATCCTGGTTATCAACAAAGACGTTGAAGCATGCTCGCCTGAAAGCCTCACATACTTCCTTTTTGGATTTTGTCAGAATATATGTCGCTTTGAGAAGATGAGTGTAATCAAGAACAGGATAACGATGAGATGACTCGAGAAGACCGGAAAGCGAAATCATATGAATGCGTTTTCCCCGCTTCCTGTCAAAACGTTTAGAGGCAAAGAAACCTTTCGTTATCCTGGACTCAATGAGCCTGAACTCTGCAACATCAAGACCGGCATCCACGGCCCGTTTATTGCATTCATATTCCATAAGTCCTGCATTATCTCCGTCCGATGATGCGAAGAATTTTACAATCCAAAGGTCATCATCTATGACAGCATTAACTTTGGGACGCGCTCCACCCGATGATCCTCCGCGATAATAAAGCTCATCGATATTCGCTGCATCTACAACGTCCCCAAGGATTGTTCTTGCAGAAAGCAGAAGTGAGTCGAAATCACAATACTTATTAAAAGAAAAAGAATCCATTTTCGGATGATATTCAAGAAGCCCAGATGAAACATCAGAAAGGACGGATAATCTCACAAGGGAATTCAAAAAGGAACCACCAATACCCTTTTCTTTCAGATATCTATCAGTTAGCAACCTGCCCCAGCCATCTGGAAGTGAATCATCAAATACACCAAAAAGACCATCAAGCTGTGTATCATCTGGAACAAACAGTTTCTTCTCGAGTGGTAGGGAAAAAGGACTGATTGAGAATCCTGATTTAAGCCATTCAGGAGAATACTCAAAAGCAAATTTCCCCTTCTGATACTCCGCAAGTGTTCCAACATGCCGCCCATCTGCAAATACATCAAGTTTCTCTATATCTGGCATCGAGAAGCTCCTTCATAGAAGAATATTCCTTCAAAGGAAACAACTTCAAAAACTCTTTCTCTGCAGCCAAGACAGAAGCAATCTGCAGGAGACTGGATAAGGAAATCTCACCTTTCTGCTCAAACCTGCGCAGAGAAGGAAGGGAGACTCCAGATTGCGTAGCAAGTTCCTTCTGTGTCAGCCCTTCTTGTTTTCTTCTGGCTTTCTCATTATGTGCAATAGCTAGAAGAATATCTTTTGGAAGCATGTAGGAATCCAAATCAACCATAATAATATTTTATTAGTTTATATTTGATTTGTCAAAAATTAATAATATTTGATTATATTATGACTGAAAATGTAAGAGTACAATCAACGACGAAGGCCCATCCTCTCGGATGAGCCAACAGATAATCTAAGGAAGAGACGAAATACGCTATCGTCACTTCAACCTACTTCATCAGGGA
>CASEGX010000036.1 GCA_949287505.1 uncultured Spirochaetales bacterium
CAGCCCTCATGAACTATCTTGATGACGAGAGCCTCTGGAACAAGCTCCTGAAGCCGGAGATTCCTGTCTCGATACAGCTCGACTATGCTGATCTTACTGCTCTTATCAGGGAACTGCAGCAACTTGTGCTGTCAAACAAGATAATGAAGGACAGGTCAGATCCACGCTATAAACGGCTCCTATTCAAGATAATCACAGAGTATTTCGGAGATACAAGCCTCAATGAGGTCTCTGCGACAATCCCTCAATGGCTCAGCTGGCTTCTGCTTGAAATGGCGAAGAAAGAGAATTTCTCCCGTGGTCTTACTGTGATGTACAAGCTTTCAGGGAAAACTCCTGAGCATCTCTCAAGAGCATGCAGAAGATACCTCGGAAAGACTCCCACAGAGATAATAAACAGCCTGCGCCTTGAAGCAGCGGCACACTTTCTGATAACAACACAGAACAGCCTGATGGATATCGCAGCAGAATGCGGATTTGAATCAATCAGCTATTTCTGCAGGAAATTCAAGGAATACTATGGCAAGACACCAAAGGAATACAGAAAGACAGAGGCAGAATCCTCAAAGGATTTCTATTTTCTCGGCTCACTGGCACTCAAAGCCGAGATACCGAATTCAATTCCTCTGGATATAGGCAAGAAGAAGCTCATACGCTGAATCATGTCGTCTCTCTCAAGACAAGAGATGGTTTCACAACAACATGTTCTGTATATGAAGGATTTTCGATTGCTTTCTCGAGAATGGATGAGCAGGTAGCGGAGAGCTCATAAAGCTTTGTATCGATTGTGGAGAGCCGCGGATTCGAGATCGTAGAGAAAGGAGAATTGTCCGTTCCTATGATGGCAACATCCTCAGGCACTCTCTTTCCAAGATCAAGAAGGCGTCTTGCTCCACCGACAGCAAGAAGATCGACTGCATAGATGATGGCATCGGTTTCAGGGTGGGATGAAATGAGTTTCTCCGTCGTTTCAGCACTCCCCTCTGCCGTATCTTCTGCAATGCAGATTATACTGCCAAGGCCAAGCTCTCTAACAGCCTTTTCATAGCCTGCAACCTTCTTGCGGTTTGAAGGCGTATCATTGCTGTTAATATAGGCAATGTGTCTTCTCCCGGTTTTATGAAGATAGCGTACGGCATCCGCCGTTCCAGAGAATTCATCCGCAATTGCGGAAGATACATTCTGCAAATCGAAAAATCCATTCTGGAAAACAACGGGAATTGAAGGCATATAATCCTCAATTGCTTTCCTGACAGCATCGCTTTGGAAAACAGAACCTATGAGAACCGCAGCCTCTACACGTCTTGATGAGAGTATCTTTATGGATTCTGCACGGCCTTCGTCGGTATCACCGGCATTGAGGAGAAGGGAGCAGTATCCCTTCTTCCTGAAATGCTGCTCTATCATATAGGCACCTTCTGTATGGTGCTGATTCCTGATATCTGAAACAAGGATACCGATCATACGGCTTGTCTGATTGACAAGACCTCTTGCTGCCTCACTGACAGAGAAGTTTGATTCCCTGAGAATTCTCTCCACCTTCTCCCTGGTGGATTTCTTTATTCCGGGCCGCGCATTTATGACACGGCTGACAGTGCTTGCAGAAACCCCTGCTCTTTTTGCGATATCATAAATCGTCAGGCCCATCTCAGCTCCTCGGCACATTCTCAAGCGCATGTATCAAGGATACGGCCATCTCATGATGAGGTACCGCAACACCCAGTTCATGAGCTTTCGCGACAACAGCTCCGCTGATGGTATCCACTTCCGTTTTCCTTCCGTGCTTTATATCCATCATTATGGAGGTGTAACCGCCTTTGCCGCTTTCACTGGTTGCCATCACCTTGTCTATCACCTTATCCTCTTCAAAGGAAAGCCCCATTGCTGACGCAACCTGAACAGCTTCCTTTATCAGGCAGATACAAAGCCGTGATGCATCTTCATTTTCCGAGATATAGTGCATATCGCACTGCAGAATCGCAGTAAGAACGGAAAGCGAGACATTTGTCATGAGCTTATCCCAGATGAGAGCCTGGATATTATGATGGATTCTCACATCAAATCCACACAAGTCAAAAGTTTTCTTGATCTCATACAGGAACGGATCATCAGAGCCATCCAGCTTCCCGATATTTGTTCCTCCCTTTCCTCCATGATGCACCTTGCCGGGGCCAAGGACTGCACCGTTATCCTCTGTCGTTCCTATGATGATCCTGTCTTCAGGAACGAAGGAAGAGAGGATACGCTCATGCCCGGCACCATTCTGAAGGGTCATCAGATATGTTTCCTCTCCGATACATTTCCTTATATTCTCCAGGGCGGCAGCTGAATAGAGCGCCTTTGTAAAGAGAATGACAAGATCCGCTGTCCCGGAGAATGTCTCAGAGGCACTGGGATGGAAAACTGTTTCCACCCCATTTTCTTCAAGGATTATCCCGTCTTTCTGGATTTTCTCGACAAGAGAGGAATTTGTATCTATGAGGATGACATCGTTATCAAGGCTGAGTCTTCCGCCATATATAGACCCCATCGCTCCAGCACCAACTACAATAATCCTCACACTCTCTCCTAGTTATCGAACTCTGACAGGCCCTCGATCGCATATGCTCTGACAGGGCAGGAATCAAGACCGAGAATCGGAAGCGGTGCATAGCTCATGAAGAATACATCCTTCTCAAGCTTGTCGAGATTCTTCAGCACTTCAAGGAAGACGATGTTCTCAGCAAGGAGAATGTCGTGGAAAGGCTTCACGTCCTCGTTGCGGTTCTCAATTGAGACACCATCTCCGAAACCTACGCACTTGGCCTTATGGGCTTTGAACCACTCTGCAGTCTCGCCATTCACAAAAAGCCTCTTATCCTCTTCCGTATTGGTCTTCGGTGTGAATGGAGCAATCTTATAAGGGCTGTCGATGATGACAATAGTGTCATCCTTCATCTTCGGAAGGCAGTATTTATCAAGCATCTCTCCTGTGATATAGCTGTTTGGTGCGGCATCCGGAATCGTTACATAGATTGCGCGTCCGAAGAATGTTGTAAGGGGAAGTTCTGCCACGCTTGGCCAGTTATCATCATGATGATAAGGACATTCGCAATGTGTTCCGAGATGGCTTGTAAGATCCATGATGGTATGGAAATCAGGAATCGGTCCACCTGTATTGAAGCGGTAAAGATGGCATCTTCTTGTCTCTGTCTTCGGATCAAGCGTCTTCGTGAGATCCACGATTCTCAGGTTACCCATTTTGTAAACACAATCCATTTCTCTCTCCTATGGCTGTATCAAGCATACGTAAGCCGATGTTCTGGGATTATGTTATTCCCAGAACACAGGATTGTAAAGAAAAATTTTGAAATCGATTGCAAAATTTTTTATATTTTTATTAATTATCTATATTACAAACAATTATGATTATACAGGCACTTTAATTACGATTTTCTTGACCTTGCACTTCTCTCCGGCAGTGAGACAAGGTTTATGAACATCTTCAGGAGAGAGAAGAATGAAAGAGCCTTCACTCATCAGAACCTTTCCAGAAAGCGGAGGATCTTCATAGAAAGTAATGTCATTGTCTTCATTGTAAGGCGTCCTTACTGCGAGACCGGAACGTGAGCAGATTCCGCAATATTCCCTGCCTTCAGCAACGAATTGGATATCAAAGAAGAGTTCATGAGATTCAAAGAATGCATCTTTCTCATCCTTTGTCTCATAACTCTGCACAAGTGCTCTTACATCTTCTCCAAGCTCTATTGTCCCCACTGGAAGCTCTTTCAGGTCACTGCGCTTGAGAAACTCAAAAGCTATTCTGAATTTCGATGTCGTGAAATCATACCTGTACTCATCGCCATTTACCGTGCTGAACATAATTCCTCCTTGTTTCTTTTCTCAGCAATAATACCACAGCCTTTGTTTATCATTGATGGCGGAAGGTATCCTCGTAAAGAGGAGAGCGGATAGACAACGGAATCATGTCCGATGACAGTTCCTGGATTGAGCACCGCATTGCAACCTATCTCCGCCCTGTCTCCTACAAAAGCGCCCAGTTTCATGCGCTTTGTATCGAAATCTCCATCGGGGAGATGCAGCACAATATTGCCTTTGTCGGAGCGCACGTTTGATGTTATAGAACCTGCTCCCATATGAGCCTTGTAACCGAGGATACTATCCCCGACATAATTGAAATGAGGTATTTCTGCTTCATCGAATATAATTGAGTTCTTCACTTCAACAGAGTTTCCTATGACAACTCCCCGTCCGATAACAGCATTTCCCCTTATGAATGCAGAATGTCTTATCTCTGCATCATCATAGATTATGCAAGGTGGCATGATGCAGGAAGAAGGGGCAATGGATGCAGAAGGAGATGCCCATACGCCTTCGGAAATCTCATCAAGACCATCCTTCGGAAGAGATGAGATCAGGGTATCCAGTCCCGCTAACGCATCGGGCAGAAAATCAAACGACACTATATAATCCCATGCCACGGAGTGTCCCGGGACGAAAAGGACGTCAATCAGGTTCACAGCAATCCTCCAGAGGCTTAAGACGCTCAGCTATCATCCGAGCTATCCAGACAGCACCTTCAGGAGAAAGATGCGTGTTATCCTCCCTTCCTTCCGGATAATTCTCATACTCTCCAGGTCCGAAGTTCATGAAGTATTTCCTTGAGCCCTCCTCGCCTTCTTTCACAATTGAAAGCATTGTCGGAATCGTCATATCTATACAGGGAACTCCGGCTCTTTCAGCTGCACATTTCATGGCAGCAGGCCAGTCCCCATGGGTATCCTGCAACATGCCACAGGAAAATGACCTTCTTGCAATGGATGTGATGAAAATGACTTTCGCACCTTTCTCTTTGAGCTTTCCTGCCATGTATAAGAGATTTGCAATAAACTCATGCCAAGCAGAGGCTCCTCTCTTCTCATCTCCAAGCTTCTCATCATTATGCCCATATTGTATGAGTACTATGTCGTCGCAAGTCACATCATCAAGCACGGCGGCAAACTCTCCAAGTGCTATGACATCCTTTGTAGATCTTCCATTGACAGCATGGTTTGAAAGAACGTATCCGGGCTTCAGATAATTTCCAAAAGCCTCTCCCCACCCTGTCTCCGGACGCTCATCAGGACCTTTGATGGCAGCAGTGGAATCTCCTAGTATGAAAACCTTATGCATAGGACCTCGAAAAAGCCCGGAGACTCATATCCCCGGGCAGAATAAACAGGATTTACATTAAGCTGTTGCTTTAAGTATGAAATCAAGCACAAAGAGTACGGAAGCGACTGCGATGATCGGATGAATCTCCCTTGCCTTCTTTGTGAAGATCTTTGTGATGCAGTACATGATGAATCCTGCTGCAATACCATTTGTGATACCATATGTGAAGCTCATGACAGCAACTGTGAAGAATGCCGGTACAGCTTCTCTGAGATCCTTCCAGTTAATTTCAGCAAACGGCTCAACCATGAGGATACCGACTACGATGAGAGCCGGAGATGTTGCTGCTGATGGAACCATTCCGATAAGTCCTGAGAATGGAAGACAGACAATGAACATCAGGGCTGTGACGAGGCTGGTAAGACCGGTGCGTCCACCTGCTGCGATACCTGCAGAGCTCTCAACGAATGTTGTTGCGTTACTTGTACCGAAAAGAGCACCGACGCTGGTTGCGAAGCTGTCTGCGACAAGAGCTTTATCAAGGCGGCTCTTGAATCCGGAACCTTCGAGAGCCTTCTCATCCTCTTCATCGAATATATGGCTCTTTCTTCCTGTTCCGATGAATGTTCCGATGGAATCAAAAGTATCTGAAAGACACATTGAGAAGATGGTGACGATTACGAAAGGAATCTTGGAAGCTTCGGAGAAGAGTGAACCGAGTCCAGGGTTTCCGAAGAAGCTGAATGCGACATCCCTGAAGCCCTGGAGCGTCTCGCTACCGGAGAAGATCGTCTCAGGAATCTGTGTAACACCCATAGGAATACCGATGATTGTCGCAGCGACAATACCGATGAGCATTGCGCCCTTAACCTGCATGACCATGAGAATGACAATGATAAGAAGGCCGATGACTGCAAGAACAAGATGCGGAGCATTGAATGGCTGCATGCCTGGTGTCACGCTTGGATATGCACCGGTGAAAGAGATGAGGCCGGCATTGTTCATTCCGAGATATGCAATGAAAAGACCAATACCTCCACCGATTGCGTTCTGAAGACCCTCAGGAATGGATTTGACTATTGCTTTTCTGAGTTTTGTGACTGTGATGACAATATTTATAAGACCACAGATGAAAACCATTGCAAGTGCTTCCTGCCATACAAACCCGCCGGCGAGACAGATTGTGTATGTGAAGAGAGCATTAAGTCCCATTCCAGGGGCTACTGCATACGGAACATTTGCGACGAGTGCCATGATGAGTGTTCCGACAGCTGCAGCAAGACAAGTGGCAACGAAGACGCCGTGCCAGCTCATTCCGGTTTCTGCAAGCATATTCGGGTTAACGAAAATGATGTAGGCCATCGTAAAGAACGTGGTAAAGCCTGCAAGAATCTCAGTCTTTACATTGGTGTTCTTCTCTGCGAGACAAAAGAAATCCTTCATATCTCCTCCTTTGTTTTAGAGTTAATGGCGGATAGCAATCTCATCGCATCTGCAAACAGAGAGCATCCACAGTAACCGTTATCAGTATATGGTGATATCTCTGAGCGCGCAAACAATTTTGGAGACTATCAGAAGATTTCTATTGGAGTTTATTCAAATTACATTAATTTTTTAAAAGAAAAATAATAGATATCTCAGAAAAACAATCATAGATAACTGCAAACTTCAACTTGTGGCATCCAGGTACCAGAAAAGAAAAACAGCGTGCCGAAGCACGCTGCGATACAGTGTCTCTTGCTCTTAGCGCTGGACACGACCAGATCCATCTCCCTCGCAGAGAGCCTTGACCTCTGAGAGGCGGGAAAGGTTGAAGTCACCGCTGATTGAGTGCTTGAGGCAGGATGATGCAACTGCGAAGTTGATTGCATACTGCTCATCATCGAAGTGGGAAAGCGCATAGATAATTCCTGCTGCGAAGGAATCACCACCACCGACTCTGTCGACGATATCAGTAATCTCATAGTGTCTTGAGAGATAGAAACCTGTCTTTCCGGAAAGTGCTGCTGACCATCCATTGTGATCTGCGCTCTTTGATTCACGGAGAGTGATAGCGACAACTGCAACGTTCGGGAACTGCTCCTTAACCTTTGCTGCAAGCTCCTCGTATACCTTTGTATCAAGCTCGCCCTTTGTCACGTCACTGTCAGCTTCGATTCCGAGGCACTTCTGGATATCCTCCTCGTTTGCAATGACTACATCAGCATACTTAACAAGCTCTCTCATCACCTCTGGAGCCTTCTTTCCATAGTTCCAGAGCTTCTTGCGGTAGTTAAGGTCGATGGAGACTGTTGCGCCTGCCTTCTTTGCAGCCTTCATAGCCTCGAGAGCACAATCTGCTGCACCCTGGCTTACAGCCGGCGTAATGCCTGTTGTATGGAACCAGCATGCATCCTTCATGATTGCATCGAAATCGAAATCTGCAGGCTTTGCTTCTGCGATGGCAGAACCGCTGCGGTCATAGACAACAAGAGAAGGTCTCTGGTTTGCACCTGTTTCAAGGAAGTAGATTCCGAGTCTTCCACCCTTTACCTTGTTGATAGCTGAAGTATCAACACCATACTTCATAAGCTCGCGCTCTGCAGCCTCACCAACAGCATTGTCTGGAAGTGCTGTTACAAATGTTGCCTTCTCACCGAAGATTGAGAGGGATACAGCGACGTTTGCCTCTCCGCCACCGAATGTAGCCTCAAGGGAAGGTGTCTGGAAAAGACGATAAAGCTCCTGACTTCTAAGGCGGAGCATGATTTCACCAAAAGTCACATATTTCTTGGACATCAGAATCCTCCTATCCGAATAGTGTATTCATAGGTTAATATAGAATGGATGATGTCATTGTAACTTCACATTGCAGGGCGGTCAAGTTTGGGATTGAAACGTTGTTCCATTTCGGCCCTCGGTGTGATACAATCCTAGACAGGATAACAGGAAAAGGAGAGCAAAATGACAAAAGAAGAGCTTTTTACCACATTCCATGATATCGGCCTCGTACCGGTAGTCAAAATCGACGACGCTGAGAAAGCTGTACCTCTTGCAAAGGCACTCATCGATGGAGGAATCCCATGTGCAGAGATCACATTCCGCACCGATGCAGCTGAAGAGGCTATCAAGAGAGTATCCAAGGCTTACCCGGAGATGCTTGTCGGAGCAGGAACAGTCATCAATCCGCAGCTTGCAGAGAAAGCAGTAGCCGCTGGTGCCAAGTTCATCGTATCCGCAGGTTTCAACAAGGCGACCGTTGAATGGTGTCTCTCACACAACATCCCGGTTGTTCCTGGCGTATGCACTCCTTCCGAAATCGAGATGGGTCTTTCAATGGGACTCAACGTACTTAAATTCTTCCCTGCAGAGGCATCTGGCGGAGTCTCAATGCTTAAGGACTTCTCCGGTCCGTTCTCACAGGTCAGATTCATGACGACAGGTGGAATCAATATCGGAAATCTCCAGGATTACGCAAAGGCTTCAAACGTTCTTGCCATCGGCGGATCATGGATGGTCAAGGCAGATCTCATCAACGACGAGAAGTGGGATGAAATCACAGCACTCTGCAAGGATGCGAGGATCAAGCTTCAGGGATTCACACTTGCACACATTGGTATCAATCTCCCGGATGCAGATGCAGCAGCAGGCGTTGCAGATGAGTTTGCAAAGCTTGGCATGGCAATCAACCAGGGCAATTCCTCAATCTTCATGAACAAGGAAATCGAGGTCATGAAGAAGAACTATCTTGGAAAGAACGGCCACCTTGCATTCAAGTGCAATGATATCGAGAGAGCCATCTACTTCCTCAAGGACAAGGGTTTCACAGTAAACGAAGAGACTGTAAAGCTCGATGCAAAAGGAAAGATCAAGGTATGTTACCTCAATGAGGAAATCGGTGGATTCGCAATCCATCTCATAAAATAAGGGACTGCAATAAAGTCCGGAATTTCAAGCTCCCTCAAGTTTGCAGGGAGCTTTTTACATGATTCATGATTAATGGCTTACAAGAATAACACCATCCTCCACGATGAGAGACGGTTCATCCGAATCTATTGAGAGGTCTGTTATATCCACTGTAGCATTGCGGATTCTGAAACCTCTGGAAGGAGGATCTGGAAGACCGAGATACATATCGCTTTCATCGATAGGCCTGTCAGCATCCGCAGAGACTCCGAAACTGGAGTTTTTTATGACAAGATTACCGATCGGGCTCTCCGGAAGGCCAACAACCATTCCACAAGAGGCCCTTGATCCTTCTGCATGGCAATCCTCTATCGTGACGTTATAGATTCTCGGGGTACCTTCATTCACAGGGACGGGAGAGAGTGAGAACAGGTCCATATCGATAGTGCCGCAGCGATAATACATGTTGATTACAAACGGACAAAGGTTGTTTTTCATGTTTATCCGCCTGAATGTTACATCATGGATATGCCCGCCACGCCCTCTTCGCGATTTGATTCTTATACCTCTGTCCGTTCCATCAAAATAGCAGTTCTCGACCAGAACATCAGAAATCTCCGCAGCAGTCTCAGATCCTATTACAGCACCTCCATGCGCAGAACGGACCGTACATCCCCTGACGAGGATGTTCTTTGTCGGAATGTTATCCCGTATTCCATCCGGTCCGGATCCGGATTTCAACGCAATCCCGTCATCCCCAACATCTACAATGGAATCCAGAACAGACACAGAGGAAGACGATTCGATATCTATACCGTCGGTATTCGGAGCCTCTGCAGGATTCTTTATATGTATGCCACTGATTGTGACATTCTCGGAAAAGAGCGGATGTATTGTCCAGAACGGAGAATCTATCAGAGAGACTCCAGAAACCGTGACATTATGGCTGTCTCTTATCTGCAGCAAAGGCGGTCTCATGAACTGGTACTCCCTGCCACCGCCTCCGCCAGGCTGGTCGGCGTATCCGGGGTTGAGAGAAGCAAAAAGTTTCTCAATATCGCTTTCCGGATGCATTACTCCCCTCTTCCGGCGGTCACATACAACATCCCACCAGGGCTTACCGGAGCCATCAATCGTGCCTTCTCCTGTTATCCGGACATCATTTGCACTGTTTATGTAGATGCATGGATGCATCGCCCAGCATCTGACACCTTCCCATCTGGTATAGACAGGAGGATAGAGAGAGAATACGGGAATGAACTTCAGAACAGCATCTTTTTCCAGTACAAGACTGGATCCGGAAGGAATTGCCAGAGGACCGCTCATGTAAACGCCAGAGCGGAGAACAACCTCCTTCTCCTTCTCAAGAGCTTTCATAAGACCGCTGCTTATATCGCGCCCACCATCAGGTATTATTCCATAAGAATCAAGAATGCCAGGCATATCTCCTCCCTTTACTTCATCCTCATCTCAGCATATTCTTTCCATATGCCAAGAATAGGTTACAGAGCCCATGATTTCGGCTCATTTGATTCAGCCTCCGCCCTCGGCGAGAGAATAGAAAGCATCCGGCCCTCATTTATCCAGCTTGCGCTGAATAAGGTCATTCCATCCGCCAGGAAGTGGCAGGACTGGGATGAGGAGTACATTCACGGTATCTCATCCGCATTATCCGCACACGGAGTGACGGTAGCCATCATAGGCTGCTACATCAACCCGATAAACCCGGACAGGGAAGAAAGGAAGAAGGAGATTGAACGATTCGGGAAATCACTCTCTCTCACATCTGCTTTCGGATGCCCTTATGTAGGAACCGAAACAGGTACAGCTTCCCCTGCAGGCGGCTACTCCATAGAGACATCAAGCCTGAAGAATCTGGATATTTTCCGCGACAGCCTCTCACAGATGATTGATCTTGCAGAAAAATATGATTCATACGTAGCCATAGAGGCCGTTGCCAGAAATCATACGATATCCTCTCTTGAACGCATGGAGAGAATTCTCGAGGAATTCCCATCAAAGAGACTCAAGACCATCTTCGACCCGGTTAATCTGATTCCTTACACAGGCATTCCTGAAAAGGACAACGTCCCTCTAAGAATACCTTCAGAGGAAGCAGAACACCGGTTTGTCTCAGATGTTCTGGACCTCTATAAGGACCGTCTGGCGGCCATCCACTGCAAGGACTATATCCTTGACGAGGAAACCGGAACCAAAGTCGGCGACATGCCGGCACTGACCGGGATCTTCCGCTGGAAGGCTTTCGCAGAAGAACTCAGGAAGAGGAATATCGATGTTCCATGGCTTCTGGAGAACCACAATCCTGCGACTGTCAGGGAAACAGCAGAAACCCTAGAAAAATTCTAACTTCCAGGGTACTGCAATTAAAGAGCTGTTTTTGGACAAAAACGATTAGAGAAGGTATGGCTGGGAGAAAGAGACAGGATGTCTGTTTTCTGCCAGGACCTTCTCGAGATATGCGGTATCAAGCTCAAGGTCGGATACCATCTTCACAAGAAGGGACTCCCCGAGCAGGTTCTGCTCACAGAAAAGATATGCGAGGGCTTTCTCCGCTATATGGCTGGGTTTCATTGAATTCAGGTATATTCCTGCATCCTCGGAATCCCCGTACCGCTTTATGAGATTATCATATAAAAGCGATGTCTCCGGTTTCTCCTTGAGAGCCAGAAGTTCCTTTCTCAGCCTCTCCGGATTACCTCTTCCGGCCTCTTCTCCAAGTGGCTTCAGAGTGAAGAATGTATATTCCTTTCCGGGAAGGAAGTGATGTTTCTCGCAGCGCGCCGCATAGTTCGGCTCAAGATCGCTGTTTTTCACTTTGTCACCACCGACAACAATCAGCGGATCGAAATAGAGCGCAGGACACTCGAACTCCCCTACCTGATAATACCTGTATGTATAGAATGCGGATGACATGCAATCGGGATGCTCACAATAAGCTGTAAGAGGAATGACATCCGTTGCTATATCAAGCATGAGACGGGCTGTGGAGTTGAAGAATTCCCGGCGGAAATTGAGGATCAGTGTCGGAAAGACAAACATACACCCTTTTTCGATTGAATAGTTCCTGGCCACATAAGCCAGACGCTCATCGAAGAAAGAAGCCTCATCGATGATGTATGTGCCCACCTCTGGGTTGTCCTTCAGGACCTCTTCAAATCCAAATGAATCCGTAATACGTGCAATATTCTCTCCGCATCTTATGTACCCTGATCGGTAAGGAAGGGCATCATCCGGATAATCAGGGAAACGTCCGCTGTCAATTCCGGAGCGGATGAAGAAGATGTTTCTCCTGTCGAGAATACCGGTAGATGTCATTGCCCTGACTTTCTCACTCTTCTTTCTGGCAACAGATGCATCCCGCCACACTCTGGCAGCGAATTCCGTCTTGCCGGAACCCATAGGGCCAATCACGAGAACACGCCGGCCCGGGGTCGTGAAATCAAAGTGAGTGAATGATTCATGTACATCAAGCGTCGGGAAACCCAGCGACTTGAGAAAATCTGCGCCGGGTGTTGTATTCTCGATATTAGGCATTTTCCGCCCTTACGATTGCAATACCGGCACTTGCTCCAATACGGGTTGCACCTGCATCAATCATCGCTTTCGCAGCTTCGTAATCCCTTACGCCGCCAGAAGCCTTTACGCCTAGCCTGTCACCTACAACGGACTTCATGAGCGCAACATCATGCACTGTTGCTCCACCCTTTGAGAACCCAGTGCTGGTCTTTACGAAATCAGCGCCAGCCTTCTCAGAAAGCTCACAGGCTATCTTCTTCTCTTCATCTGTCAGAAGGCATGTCTCGATGATGACTTTAAGGACCTTTCCCTCCGTTGCTTTTCTTACTGCCTTTATATCCTCAAGGACATCATCAAGCATTCCGGACTTCAGGTATCCGATATTGATGACCATATCAACTTCATCAGCGCCATTCTCCACTGCTTTCGCAGCTTCATATGCCTTGGAAACAGTATCCATAGCACCAAGAGGGAATCCTACAACCGTACAGACGTTGGCAGATGAATCTTTCAGAAGGGAAGCTGAATACTTAACCCAGCAGGAATTCACACACACCGATGCGAATCCATATTCATCCGCTTCCTTACAGAGCTTCTCAATTGCGCTTCTGGTTGCATCAGCGGCAAGCAATGTGTGATCAATGTACTTTGCTATGGACATAATGTTCTCCTTATAAAGAAAAATAATTTAGCCTTATTCTAGAGCAATCTTCCCACTCTGGCATCCTCTATTCCGGAAAGAATAGATGGATACTCCTCCCCTTTGTCTATACGCCTGATGATCTCAGCAATCGCAATCTCATCATCGTTTAAAGATGCGGGATAGAAATGGTTGACGAAGATTGTCCGGTCACCAAGTGTAACATGAGAAAGCGTCAGGCTTCCATTACCTGTTGTCCAGTCACGATGGAAACCGAAAGGCATTATCACAGGATATCCTTCACATCCGGCATACCTTGCCTCACGGTCATTTATTATACCCTTCTCTCCTCTTACCTCAAATCTGCGGCCATAGAAATATGAGACATACTGATTGGATGAGAAATCATTGATGAAAAGCTTCTTGCCAAAGCGGAGTATGCGGAGCTTTCTTTTATAGTCTTCCCTCTCCCCATTCACAACCATTCCATAATTGCTGCCTGTGCGGATTATAGATGATGGGAAATCATATGAGATGACCTCATCCGGGCTGCATCCGGAGAACCCTAGAACATCCCTTGCGACTGCTGCCGCATGATGGTTATGCAATCCGGAAAGATACAGCTGGTCAACCTCTCCGATCCTGTCAAGAGCAGCAAGCATCGAAGCAAAAAGAGGTGTATACCTGTACTGTTCTGCCACCGCTCCTTTCATGCCGGAAAGCTCATCAAGCTCCTCGTCGCCAAGTGTTGAGAACGTGGTCTCAGCAAGAACAAATTCCTTTCTCGCCTCAAGCATCTTCATGAGAGGGAAAAATCCATCCTTTCCAGATGCGACTATCACGATATCATGAGGAACGGAAAGCGCAGCGCTGCTGTCGGTTACGGCATTCAGGCCCTCATTTCTGAACATCTCCGCTCGCTCGGGTTTTCTTGTACAGACAGATACGATTTCAAGAAGCGCGGGAAGCGCTCTGGAAATACGGATATAGAACATTGCACGCCAGCCCGTGCCAAAAAGAACTGCTTTCATACCATGATTGTAATGCATAAAGTATCTACAGGAAGTCTCAGCATTCCATTTTCCACAGATTGCATATTGCCTCTCTTGCTGATACTCTCAAGGAATGCTGCTGAATATATTCGAAGAGCTCTTCACATGGCTGATGCTCTTTATAATCCTGTTGAATATCTCACAGAGGAAATTTCCCCGTTCAGAAAAGAAGAGGAAAGCCACAATCCTCATCGCCATCGATTTCCTGGTGGTCTATACATTCATAGCTCTGTCATCCATATGGAAAGCTCCGGAATGGGTCGGCTGGATCTTCCCCGTCCTTGGCATCCTCGTGATAGTCATATTCAGGAAACAGTTCTGGCCCTTCAGGCTTCACTGCAAGAAGTGCGGAAAGAAGCTCGATTACAACAGAATAATCGGCTATGACGAGAATATCTGCCAGGATTGCTACTGGGAGGAGCACCCTGAGGAAAAAGCGGCAGAAGAGGCGAAGAAAAAGACCCCGGAAGAAGTTCTTGAGGAGAAATTCGTCGCGGCTAACAAGGTCGATGATATTCCATGGGAGCTGTGGGAACCTACGGAAAGATGCGTCCTGACATACGTCACTGACGGTGACAGGATATTGATGATAATGAAAAAAACAGGTCTCGGGTCTGGTTATATAAACGCTCCGGGAGGACACATAGAACTTGAAGAGACCAAGATGGAAGCTGCGATAAGGGAAACGAAGGAGGAGACCGGACTCGTAGTTTCAGGGCTCGAGGAAAGAGGTACTCTCCGCTTCCAGTTCAAGGATGGCCTGAGAATGCTCGGCTATGTGTACTTCACATCCGAATGGGAAGGTGAGCTTATAGAGGAATGCGAGGAGACAAAACCTTTCTGGACAAAGATTGCAGATCTGGATTACAGCGCCATGTGGGAGGATGACAGGCTCTGGCTACCGATGGCCCTTGAAGGAAAGAAATTCTCGGGATACTTCATATTCGATGACAAAACCATGCTGGATGCCAGAGTCGATGAAGATACTGAAGAGTGAGACTGCTATGGGGCTGTGGAATCTTTCCTCAGCCTCTTTTCACAGAAAGCTTTCCTCAAGGGAAGGAAAGGATCTGATAAAAGCAGCCTACAGAGCCGGAATAAGGCTGTTTGATACCGCTTTTTCCTACAACGAGGCCTCTTCTCTGCTTCATGCTGCGATGAAGGAACTAAGGCAAGATGATATCCGGATCATCACGAAGGTGATGCCTGTCCCGACATTAAGAAAAAAGACAGAGACAGAGCTGAGAAGACTTGGAAGGGATTATGCAGATATCCTCCTGCTGCACTGGCCATGCAGTGAGCCAATGCTCTCAGAGTCATTGGAAACACTTACAAAGCTGAAAGAAGAAGGCAAGGCAAGGCATATCGGCATCTCAAACTTCCCTCTTTCCCTTCTCAGAAAATATACCCGGATCTTCCCGCTGGAATTCCATGAACGACCGCTTTCCCTGATCTGGAATAAGGACTGGGAAGAGGAGAGAAAGCTTGGTCTGAAAACAATTGCCTACTCTCCTCTTGGCATGGGGCTTCTTTCCGGGAAGTACAGGAAAACAGATGAAATAGAAGACCGTAGAGCATCCCTTCCCATGATCCAGGCACATAGCTTCCAGAGAATACTTGAAGAGACTGCAGGCAAGCCTGAAAAAGCATTGTCCTGGGTTTATGGAAGAGAACCATGGTGCGTGGTCTCAGGCTTCAGCAGTCCTGAGCAGATTAAGCTGCTAGAAGCTGTTGGCGATCTCGGCAAGGATGAAGACAGCATGCTCACATCTCTTGCAGATGCACTATCGAAGGAAACAGGCGCAGATAATATCTTCTCTCATCACTGGCAATGAAGTACAATCTGCATATGCTTGTTCCAACAGCCAGAGCGGAAGCCGAGATAGAAGTAAAGAAGTCGCGGTTCATAGCCATAGCAATACCCACAGACACAATGGAAGCTGTGAAGGATGCTGTTGCCTCAGTACGTTCGGAGCATCATACAGCGAATCATGTAGTCCATGCCGCCGTGATAGGCAAGGCAGGGACGATGTACTCCTCTTCTGATGACAGGGAACCAAAGAACACGGCAGGAAGACCGGCTCTGGAAGTCGTAAAAGGCTCTGGAATAACAAATATAACCGTTGCCATCGTCCGTTATTTTGGAGGAACGCTTCTCGGAACAGGTGGTCTTGTGAAAGCCTATGGGGACAGTGCAAAGGAAGTTCTCAGGATTGTCCCTACAGAACCGCTTATTGAGAAAACAGACTTCTCAATGATTCTTCCCTACTCTTCATACACTTTGATCAAAAGGCTTTTCGAAACGCTTTCCGTAACAGTAATGAAGGAAGATTTCGACATCTCCATAAACATTGAAGGACAGCTTCCTTCTGAGAACCTTGCAAAACTGGAAGAAGGAAGTGCGGACATCGGACAGGGAAGAATCCTCCTGAAAGTGCTCAATACCTAGAAAGCCTGTATTTCCTACCATTCTCCAGAAGCCCCGCCACCTCTTCTTCCTTCTCGTCCTTTCCATCCATCTCATCAACGATCTTTATTGCGGTTGAAAGCGCTATGGACAATGCTTCAGGAGAGACTTTATCAGGGGTATCATCCGCAGTATGAGCAGGATTTTCCTTCCCGGAAGCCATTGATGTGAGCGTCGTGGCTTCTATGCCGTTTCCTGCAGCGGATACTGCGTCTGTAGCGCCTCCGAAGAAACCAAGCTTTCCAGTCTGTATCCTGTAGCCCATGGATATTGCAAGAAGCGAACAATGCGATGCAAGTGACGAGGAGAGCGGAACGAATCCGTTCCCATCGGAGGAAAGGAAGGCAAGATCCTCTTCTTTGTATAATCCGTCAAAATTTATATTCACCGGGTTGATCAGTATATGGGAGTTATCACGATACCAGACGAAACTGCCTTCGGCATCGCATTCCTCCCCATCAAATGAGACAAACACCAGCCTTGTCGAGATGTTTCCCTTTCCCTCACTCTTCCGCTTTGCAAAATATCTGCAGAGCGTTATCACAACAGAAACTCCGGAAAGATTATCTCCGGCGCCATTTGTCTCAGCCTTTTCAGATGCAAATGCAAGATAAAAAGAGACCATGGAGACAATGGCAGAAAGCAGCATGAGGATGAATATGGGAATACTGGGAAATCCCAGAGCGAGAATACGGCCCTGGAACAAATCATAAACTATGCATATAAGAGCAAGGAGTGTGAGGATGGTGAAACTGACTGATCCTGTCTGCAAGGAGAATTTTGCAAGTATGCCTTCCCTTTCAGTCTTTCCCTGCGTCGCTGTATCATGATGCGCGGAAAAGATGACAGTACGCTCCACACTTCCTTCCGGTTCTATTACAGCATGTACGTTTGCAGCCTCTCCTGAAGGAAAGAAAGTCCTCAGCGGATTCTTCTTCATCCTCATCTCATTGAGAAACGAGAGAGCAAACAGCACTCCGGTCAGAAAGGAAAACAATGAAAGTCCGACTGCGGCAAAAAGGAAAATCAGGGCAGTAGCGACCAGTGCGGAAAGCAGCATCCAGCGCTGGATATCCGGAATGATACGTCCACTTGTCACCGTAACATCATCTGTGCAGGATTCGAAAATCTCTGCAATGCGTCTTGCGGCATTTCTGGATGAAGCACTTGCGGCAGGACGGGGACCTAGTTCTTCAAAAAGAGACTCGAGGAGATGGTATGCTTCCTCGGAAAGCTTCGGAGCCTTTACGCTCTCCACCTTCTCTTCTGGCTTTGCCTTCTCCTTCCGCAGTTTCCTCAGACTGCTCTGCAGTTTCTCTCCTATTTTCCGGAACTTCAGACCCATATCCGAAATATAGCAGAACATTCTCAAACCGTCAGCAGACAATCATTATAAGATATTTCTCCTAACGCGTTGACAACATCCGGCTCTGTCAGTATCATTCAATCCTTGATTGGTGATTTCCAAGAATTGGAGAGATGTCCGAGTGGTCGATGGTGGCAGTCTTGAAAACTGCTGAGGCGAAAGTCTCCGGGGGTTCGAATCCCTCTCTCTCCGAAAATAAAAGGAGAGGTGCGAGAGAGGCCGAATCGGGCTCCCTGCTAAGGAGTTGACCTGGCAAACCCGGGTCCGGGGGTTCGAATCCCCCCCTCTCCGATTATTATTTTTGAGACTATAGCTCAGCTGGATAGAGCATCAGTTTGCGGAACTGAGGGTCGGAGGTTCGAATCCTCTTAGTCTCGTACCAATGGAGAGATGTCCGAGTGGTCGAAGGAGCCGGACTCGAAATCCGGTGTAGTGCTCTGCATTACCGAGGGTTCGAATCCCTCTCTCTCCGAAGAGATGGAAGCATCTCGACATTGAACCTCTGGAGAGGTGTCCGAGTGGTCGAAGGTGCACGATTGGAAGTCGTGTATGGTCGAAAGCCATCGGGGGTTCGAATCCCCCCCTCTCCGTTCAGCAGCAGATACTTGGCTATGTGCGCCGCCCAACCCCGTCAGGGCAGGAATGCAGCAGCGGTAAGCGGAATGCACATGAGACCAGGACCATTTGCTGCTGTTTTTGTCTCCTCATGATTCTATCCATCAAAGAGCCTTGCATGCTATAATCAGCCACCGGAGGAAGCATGGCAGGAGCCTATGAAGTTACGGCAACACGCAAAAGGCCTCAGGACTTCGATCGTCTTGTCGGCCAGGATTTCGTAGTATCGACGCTTGAGAATGCGATAAAGGAGAACCGCATCGCTCATGCGTATCTCTTCTCCGGACCGAGAGGCGTCGGCAAGACCAGCTCAGCACGCCTTCTGGCAAAAGCGCTCAACTGCGAGAAAGGCCCTACTCCCCATCCATGCGGCGTCTGTGATTCGTGCCGTTCGATTGCAGAAGGCAAATCCGTCGATGTGATTGAGATCGATGGTGCCTCCAACACCAGCGTCAATGATATAAGAACCATCAGGGAGGAAGTGCTGTATCCACCGCAGTCATCGAGGTACAAGATATACATCATCGATGAGGTGCATATGCTTTCCACCTCTGCATTCAATGCACTGCTGAAGACGATTGAGGAACCTCCGGAGTACATCATATTCATATTCGCCACTACGGAGCTGCAGAAGGTGCCGGCAACGATCAGATCGAGATGCCAGCAGTTCCGCTTCAGCCTCATCAGCCAGGACATTATCATCAGATGCCTGAGGAGCGCCGCAGAGGACCTTGGCATAGAAGCTGATGAGGATG